>DASUJH010000057.1 GCA_036279355.1 Gemmatimonadales bacterium | reverse complement strand
TGTCCGCCTCACATCCTCACATCCACGTACGTTTCCGCTTTCAGCCGATCCAGGTACCGCCTTATGCTCAACTGCTGCCCCAGTTGGTCGCGGATCTCATCCTTTACATCCTCGTACCGCACGTCGCCGGCCGGCCGGCGTTCGGTCACCTTCACCACCGCGTACTTGGTGCGCCCCTGCGCGCCCTGGAGCGGGAAGGGATCGAGCACGGTACCCGCGGGCGCATCGCCGATGGCCTGCGCGTACGCCGGCGGAAGCTTGGTGATCGGTATGTCGTTCGCTTCCTTCTGCTCGGACTGATCCTGGTGAGCCTGCTGCAGCGAATCGAACGGCGCGCCCGCGCGCGCCGCCTTTGCCACTGCCTCGGCGACGATTCGCGCGCTGTCGACTTCGGCGGGTGTGATCTCGGGCGCGATGAGAATGTGCCGGGCCTGCACCTCGCCCGGTTGGGTCCGCTGCACCTGGATGATGTGGTAGCCGAACTGGGTCTCCACCGGATCGCTGATCACGCCGGGCTTGAGCACAAAGGCCACCCGCTCGAATTGGGGCAGCATGACGCCCCGGCGGAACCAGTTGAGCGAGCCTCCCTGCTCGCGCGACGCCGAATCGTCGGAGAAGCGCTTCGCGGCGAGGGCGAAGTCGCCGCCCTTGCGCAAGGCGATGGCGATCGAGTCGGCGAGCTCGTAGGCGCGCTGTTTCGCCTCGAGCGACGGCGTCGGCGCCACTACGATCTGGCTGAAAGAGATGGTCGCGGGTCGCTTGGCGAGGTTGTCCTTCTGCGCCGCGAAGTACTCCTTCATCTCCTCCTCGTTCGGCACCACGGACTTGAGCTTGCCCTCGCCGCGGAGCTTCTCGATCAGCCGGTTCTGATAGGCGGCGCGGCGCTGCTGGTCGCCGAGCCAGCGGCGATACTCGTCCGGCGTCTCGAAGCCCGCCTTCTTGAGCTCGGCCGCGTATTCGGCTTCGCTGCTGAAGTTGCTCCGGACCTTTTTGATTTGCTGCTCGACGCCCTCATTGATCTCCTGGTCGGTCACCTTGATCGTGGTATCGCGCTGCGCCTCCTGCACCAGCAACTGCTCGTCCACGATGCTCTGCACCACCTGCCGGCGCAGCGAGTCGAGCGCCGATTGCGTCTGCGGCAGCGTGAGACCCTGGGACTGGCGCGAGAAAATCTCCTCGTCCACCTGCGACTCGAGGACTGGATGCGTCCCCACGACGGCGAGCACCCGATCCACCACGAACGAAGTGTCGCGGAGGACGGTGGGCCCGGTGGCGGTGTCGGCGCCTGGTGCGACGGCCTCCGCTGCGGGCGGGGGCGCCGTGGCACCCGGCGCAGCGCCGCCCGGCGCAGCGCCGCCAGGCAACTGCGTCGGCGTGAGCAGGGTATCGGTGAAGACCGGAGCGGTGGTGGGCGGCGGTTGGATGGTGTCGGCCGGGGCCTGCGCCCGCGCCACCGAGGCGGCGCAGGCGCAGAGACCGGCGAGGACGATTGTTCTTGTACGCATGATCGAAAAGTAGCCTGCCCGCACGGCGCCGTTACTTCGCGCCGTGCGCCTTGCCCGAGTCGGCATCCGCGCCGGAGGGCTGCTCGGGCACCGGCGCCGGACCCGGAGCCGGCTGGAATGCGCCGGGCGGCTTGGTGCCCGCCTTGGCCGCAGCCGAATCGGCGCGGGCCTGGGTCGCTTCCGCAAGCTGCACCGCGTGCGCAATGCCCTTCTCGTTGATCGAGTAGTGCGTGTTCTCGCGCAACACGCTGCCGAGCGCCACCGGCATCGGGCGGAGCCGCGCCTCACCGGAGACGAGGCGGTCGAAGAACCGGTCGACCTTGTCGCCGGCGGCCTTGGCCGCGCCCGTGTCGCCGGGCGCGACGGCGAGGTCGCCGCCGAGACTGTCGAGCGTCGCGTTGTACTTACCGTAGATCTCCCGCCACTCTTGGCCCGTCGGCTGGACGTGCGCCGAGTCCGCCTGGCGCAACAGCAGCAGGTTGAGCGAGAGCACCCGCGCGAACTTGCTGAGCATGGTGTCGTTGGCCGCCCTGAGCTGCACCGAGTACTGGGGCGGCAGCACCTGCAGCCACTTCACGTACTCGCCGACCGAGAGACCGCCGCCGGTGAACGAAGAGAGCTGCTGGGTCGAGCTGCGGGACGCCTGCACGTGCTCGAGCGCCGCCTTCATGTCGGCCGGCGCGCTCTTCGCCACTTCGAGCTTATTGGCGGCCGCGAGGTTCTCCATGTACGAAGAATCGGCCGAGGCGCCGGCGCTCCGGCCGAGCCACGCTGCGAGCCGATCGCGGACGTCGCGCTCCGCCGGCCGCTTGATGATGTGCAGACCGAACTGCGTCTCGACCACGCTGCTCACCGCGCCGGGCGCGAGCTTCCAGCCCGCGCTGTCGAACGCGGGCACGAACGAGCCGCGCGGACTCGGCGGGAGGAAGCCGTGGTCTGCCTTGCTGCCCGGGTCGCCCGAGAGCTCCGAGGCGAGCTCACCGAAATCCGCGCCGCGCTTGATCTTTGCGAGTGTGGCATCGGCCTGCTTGCGGGCGGCGGCCTTGACGTCGGGCTTGGCACCCGCAGGAACGGTGAACAGGATGTGCTGAAAGACGCGGATCTGGTCGCCGCCGTACACGCTGTCGATGGCCGCCGCATCGGGCTGGGGTCGCCGCGCCACCAGCGAGTCGTGCCAGTGATTCGTCTTGAGCTCGGCCATCTCGGGCCAGAGCGCGCGCGCCGCGGAGGCGGAGTCTTTCGGCAGCTTGCCGGCCGTGGCCGCCTCCGCGAACAGCGTGTAGTCCACCCACAGGTTGGTGACGAAGTTGGCCGCGTCGGTGCTCGCGTGGACGCCCGGACGGCTGGTCAAGAGCTTGGCCAGTCGGTCGGCGGAGAGTGTGGCGCCGCCGGCCTCGGCGGCGGTATTGGCGTGCGCGGTGAACGCATCGCGGAAGCGGTTGCACCCGGCAAGGCCCACAGCGGTGAGACCGGCCATCGATGCGAGAACGAAACGACGCATGCACACTCCAGATCGTGAGATTGACCGTGTGAACATCACTGCAACACCGCGCGCAGCGCGCGCACGAGCGCCGGAATCATCGGCTCGCCGCCCAAGCGGAGGAGCCGGAGCGAGAGCGGCACCGTGCGCCGCACTTCCGCCGAGAGCTGCACGTCGTCGAGCGCGGCGGTGAGCCCGGCGAGCCGGGGCTGCGTGCCCGCCCGGAACGTGAGCCGCGCCTCGTCGCCGCGCACGAGCACGTGCTGGAGGCCCAGCTCCGCTCCGGTGACGCGCATCCGCGCCATGTCGAGCAGCGTCTCCGCCTCCGGCGGGAGGGGTCCGAACCGTTCCCGCATTTCGGCGCGAAGCCCATCAATGTCGCCGGACGTGACACTCCGCGCCAGTCGGCGGTAGAGGTCGAGCTTCACGTCGTCGTCGGGCACGTAGCCGTCCGGCAGGTGGGCCGGGCGGTCGAGCACGACGTCGGGCGGCGCGGGCACCTCGGCGCCGCCCTGGCCCTTGAGCGCGGCGACCGTTTCCTCCAGCCAGCGGAGATACAAATCGAAGCCCACCGCCTGCGCGTGTCCCGACTGCTCGCTGCCCAGGAGGTTGCCCGCCCCGCGGAGCTCCAGGTCCTTGAGCGCGATCCGATACCCGGCGCCGAGATCGGTATGATGCTCGAGCACCTTCAGGCGTTCCTCGGCATCGGCATCGATGCTGTCGGGGACGAGCAGGTAGCAGTACGCCCGCCGGTGGCTCCGGCCCACCCGGCCGCGGAGCTGGTAGAGCTGCGCCAGCCCGAAGCGGTGGGCGTCGTGCACCACCATCGTGTTGGCGTTGGGCACGTCGAGCCCCGATTCCACGATCATGGTGGAAACGAGGATATCGACCTCCCCCGCCACGAATCGGCGCATCACGTCCTCCAGCTCGTCGGCGGCCATCTGGCCGTGCGCCACGCCCACCCGCGCGCGCGGTGCGAGCGCCTGCACCCGCGCGGCGATCGTGGCGATCGTCTCGATCCGGTTGTGCACCACGAACACCTGGCCCCCGCGGTCCAGCTCGCGGGCGAACGCCTCCTCGAGCAGCGCGTCGTCCCACGGCTCCACGAAGGTGAGGATGGCGGAACGGTCGCGCGGTGGCGTTTCGATGAGCGTGAGATCGCGAAGCCCGGCGAGCGAGAGATGCAGCGTGCGCGGAATCGGGGTCGCGGTGAGGGTGAGCACGTCGACCTCGAGCCGAAGCGCCTTGAGTCGCTCCTTGTGCCGCACGCCGAAGCGGTGCTCCTCGTCCACGACCAGCAGGCCGAGGTCCTTGAAGATGACGTCCTTGGAGAGGAGCCGGTGGGTGCCGATCACGATGTCGATCTCGCCCGACGCGAGCCGGTCGAGCACCTGCCGCTGCTCCTTGGCCGTGCGGAAGCGGGAGAGCACCTCGATCTTCACCGGATAATCGGCGAGTCGTTCGAGGAAGGTGCGCCCGTGCTGCTCGGCCAGGATCGTGGTCGGCACCAGCACGGCCACCTGCTTGCCGCCCTGCACCGCCTTGAACGCCGCGCGCACGGCGATTTCGGTCTTGCCGTAGCCCACGTCGCCCACGAGCAGGCGGTCCATGGGACGCGGCTGCTCCATGTCGTGCTTCACTTCGTCGGTGGCCTTGCGCTGGTCGGGCGTGTCCTCGTAAAGGAAGCTCGACTCGAGCTCGCGCTGCCAGCGAGAATCGGGCGGCGAGGCATAGCCGCCGGTCACCGAGCGGCGCGCATACAGATCGAGCAGCTCGGCGGCCATGTTGCGGATGGCGTTCCGGGTGCGGTCGCGCACCCGCTGCCACGACGTGCCGCCGAGTCGGTGCAGCCGAGGCGGCGCGCCGTCGCCGTTGCCGCTCACGTCGCGGTAGCGCTCGAGCTGGTCGAGCCGGTAGAGGGGCACGTTGAGCCGGTCGCCGCCCTCGTATTCGACCACGGCCACTTCCATCGTGCTCTCGCCCACGGTGATCGTCTCGATGCCGCGGTAGACGCCGATGCCGTGGTCCAGGTGCACCACGTAGTCGCCCAGCGTGAGCGTGCCGGTGGTGGTGGAGGGCGCCGCCTGGCGGTAGCGGCGGGTGCGGCGGAGGCGGCGCGCGCGGCGGAAGATCTGATGGTCGGTGAGCACGCGGAGCGACGGCATGACGAACCCGCCATCGAGCGCACCGATGGCGAACGTGGCCGACGACGGCCGCCGCCCGCCCTCTTCCAGCAGCTCCTCCAGCCGCTCGAGCTGGCCTTCGTTGTCGCAGAGCACGAGCGTCGGCGGCGACCCGCTGAGCAGCGCGCGCAGCCGGTTGAGATCGCGGTCCACCCGCTCGGGCGGGAAGAAGCCGAACTGCGAGTCCGCGGGCTCTTCGCGCAGGAGCAGCCGCGCGAATCCCTCGAGACAGCGGCGCCACCCGGCCGGCTCGGCGAAGATATCGGCGCGGCTCGGCACGTCTTCGCCGAGCTTCCGGGCCACCTCGAGGTGGTGCTCGGCTTCGCGCCACGCGCGGTTCACCTCGTCGGCATCGGGGCCGGTGGCTTCCTCGACGACGAGGGTATCGGCGGGTAGCAGCTCGAGCAGCGTCCGCCTGACCGCCCGCCCGTCCGTCCGCCGCACCGCCTCGCTCGTAATCGGGAGCACCGTCACCTGGTCCAGCTCCTCGAGCGAGCGCTGGCTCGTGAGGTCGAACGCGCGGAGCGACGAGATTTCGTCGCCCCAGAACTCGAGCCGCGCCGCGCCCGCCATGCCGAACCCGTACACGTCCACGATGCCGCCGCGGACGCTGAACTCCGCGACCTCGGTGACGGTGGGCACGCGGCGGTAGCCCATCCCCTCGAGCGCGTCGATGAGCCCGCCGAGCGGGTGCCGCGCGCCGCGCGCGAGGGTGAGCCGGCTCTGCTCCAGCGCAGCGGGCACCAGCGTGCGCTCGGCCGTGGCGCGCGCGGTCGTCACCAGGATGCGGAGCCGGCCGCTCAGGAGCGCTTCGACCGTCTCCGCGCGCTCGCCCGCGATCTCGTAGTGCGGCTCGTCCTCGCCCAGCGCCTCGCGCTGGGGGTAGAGCGCCACCGCTTCGTCGGTGAGCAACGTCAGATCGCTGAGCCAGCGCTCCGCTTCACCCGGCGATGGCGCCACGACCACGAAAAGCCGCTGCGGCAGCTCGCGCGCGAGCCACGCCGCGAGCACGGCTCCGCTCGAGCCGGGAAGTCCGCCCAGGCGAAGTGCCGCTCCGCGCGCCGGAAGGCGCGTGGGAAGGTCGCGCGCGGCGGGGGCGCGGCCGAAGGCGTCGAGGATGAGGTCGAGACTCATACGGTAAGGCGCGCCCCCGCGCGCGCGGCGGGTGCGGCTGCGCGCTGGCCGGCGTGCCCACCTCCGCCGCTCTCGGCACGCCCGCGCGCCACGGTGCTCGCGAGCAGCACCTCGAGCAGTCCGAGCGCGAGCGCGGTCCAGAGGAGCGGGCCGCGGAGGTCGCCGCGCGCGGAGGAGGCGAACACCTGGTCGGCGACGCGCGCGGGCGGCATCACCCGCGCACCGGGCCAGAGCGCGCGGACCTGCGCGTCGCCCGCGGGTGCGAGGAGCGATTCACGGCTGTCGACGTTCGCCGAGATGGCGCCCACCGTATCGTCGCCGGCCATGAGGAAATAGGCGCCGGGGTCTTCCGGGCGAAACGTCGCGCCGCCCTCCACCCGCCAGCGCCGCCCGTCGCGTCGCACCTCGGTCACCCGGTCGGGCAAGGGGGCTGGGTCGCCCGGCGCGGTCTCGATCAATGCGGCTTCGCCGCGCGCGGCGCGGTTCACCAGGAAATCGACGAACGGCATGAACGCCGCCGCGAGCGGCAGCTCGGTCCACTCGGGCTCGAGCCGGCTTCCGATGAGCACGACGTCCGCGCCGCGCACGATCCACGGCTCGCGGCCGACGCGCGCCACCACGCCCCCGTGCGCGCCGCCCTCCGGTTCGAGCCGGTGCCGCATGAGGACTCGCGCACCCGGCTGCCCGGCCAGGCTGTCGCTCGTGCCGGCCTCCCGGGTGATGGCGCCGAACCGCCAGCCGACGCCGCGGCGCGCGAGCGCGCGATTGAGCGCGCCGATCGCCGCCGGGTCGGCCGGCGGCTCGACGATGGACGGCCCCGGCCCGAGCGTACCCAGCGTCACGCCCTTGCCGCGTGCGACGCGGTGGTTGGCCGCGAGCACCTCGGCGGCGGCGGCGAGATAGTGGTCGGCCGCAGTCCATTCCACCCGTGCGGGCGGCGCCACCCGCACCACGCCCACGCGGCGGTCGTCGAGGCGGAGCTCGTCGGGATCGAGCTCGGCCGAGAGAATCCACCATCCGCCCGGCGCGGCGGGAACGTCGATCGTGGTACTCCCCCCGACGCTCGCGAGCGCCTGCCGGCCCGCGCGCGTACCGAGCCGCACGGTGAGCGGCACCGCCGCGCCCGAGTCACCGGCGAGCGAGACGACCGCGTGCCCGCCGTCCACCGACCACGGCTGTGTGCCCGCGGCGAGCGCGCGCACGCCGACGTTCCGCACCGGCGCGTCACTCGGCCGGCCTACGAGGAGCGGCGCGTGCAGCTCAGCCCGTGACACCGCGCTCGCCTGCATGTCCGAGAGCAGCACGATCTGCTCCGGCCGCGATTGCGCGGCCAGTATTCCGTCCGCCGTAGCGAGCGCCGCGCCCAGATCCATGCGTCGCGGCGACGGTTCGAGCCGCCGCACCAGCTCGCCGAGCGCGGGTGCGCCGCCCGGCCGCGGCACGCCGTCCGCCGTGAGGAGCCAGAGCGCGTCATCCGGCGTGGCGCGCGCCAGTACGCCTTGCGCGGCAGCCTTGAGTCCCGTGAGCCGCGGCGTGCCGTCCACCACCGCCGCACTGCTCGCGCTATTGTCGACCACGAGGACGAGCGCGCTCGGCCCGTGGCCCGGCACGCCGCGGGTGGCCACCGTCGGCCCGGCGGCGGCGAGCACGATGACCGCGATGAGCAGCGTGCGCACGGCGAGCAGCAGCCAGTTCTGCAGCTTGAGCCGCCGCTGGTGCTGCTGGGTGACGGTGATGAGATAGCGGACCGCCGGGAACGGAACCGTGGGCGGTTCGCGGCGTTGCAGGAGATGCAGCAGAACCGGGACGCCCGCCGCCGCGAGCCCCGCCAGCATCCAGGGATGCAGAAATCCGATCATGCCGAGCGCATGCCGCCGATCACATCCTCACAAGCCCGTTGGTCACGCCGGCTGCGCCGCGATTCGGCGGAGCACCGTGCCGAACGGCGTGTCGGTGCGCACCGCGTGGTACGCGATACCGTGGCGCCGGCAGGCGAGGCGCCACTCGGCGATGACGCCCGCGACGGTCTCGCGATACACAGCGGCCCAGTCGCGGGGACGGAGCACGACCGCGGCCCGCGTCTCCGGATCTTCGAACCGCGCTTCGGCCGGACCCGAAAGCGTCACCTCGGCCGGGTCCATCACGTGGAGCACGATGACCCGGTGGCCGCGGTGGCGGAGAAAGCGCAGCGCCTTGAGCGCGAGCGCGCGGTCGAGCAGCAGGTCGGAGACGAAGACCACGAGCCCCCGGCGCCTGAGCTGCTCCACCACGCGCCGGAGCGCGGGCTCGGCCGCCGTGCCCCCGCCTGCGTCGAGCGCCGAGAGCGTCGCCAGCAACTGGCGCCAGTGCGCGAGGCGCGCGCGTGGCGGCGTGATGGACCGCACCGCCTCGTCGAAGACAATGAGCCCGGTCGCGTCGCGCTGGCGGAGGAGCACCAGCGTGAGCGCGGCGATGAGCCGCTGGGCATAGGCGAGCTTGGGCAGCGTCGCGGCGGCGTCGCCGGTCCAGGCCATGGAGCGGCTCGCGTCACAGACGACCATCGCGCGCAGGTTGGTCTCTTCCTCGAACTGCTTCACGTAGAGCCGATCGCTCCGGCCGAGCACCTTCCAGTCGACGTAGCGCAGTTCGTCGCCCGGTTGGTACATCCGATGCTCGGCGAATTCGACCGAAAACCCGCGGCGCGGTGAGCGGTGCAGCCCGGCGAGAAAGCCTTCGACGACTCCGTCGGCCACGAGCTCCAGGCCGCCAAGGCGTGCTGCTTCGAGCGGATCGAGGAGATCCAGGCGCGCGTGCCCGGAAATGGTATCGAACCCAGTCATGCAGGCCGCAACGTATCCGCGCGTCACGGGCGAGTCAACGCGCGCCCGGGGCGAGCCAATGCGCGCCGCGCTATCTTTTCGGCGATGCCATTCCGAAAGCCTCGCAGGGGACACCGATCCTCGCCCCCGCAGGAGCGCCGGCGCGCACACCGGCCTGCCCATCTGCGTGCGCAACTGCTCGCGCGCGGCGTTGCCGTGCTCGCGCTCGGCGCGGCTCTCGTGGCGCCGCTCGCCGCGCAGACCGCGCCGTCCGTCACCAGCGCCGCCGGCACGATCACCCCGGCCGACGTGCAGCATCGCATCGGCATCATCGCCGACGACTCGATGCTCGGCCGGGACACACCGAGTCGCGGGCTCGATGAGACCGCCGCGTGGGTGGCCGGCGAGTTCCGCCGGTTCGGCCTCGCGCCCGGTGGCGACCGCGGCACGTTCTTCCAGCGCTACTCCATCACGCGGCGCCGCTTCGAGCCCGCGCGCTCGGCGCTCACGTTCCGCGCGGGTGGGCACGAGGCGCGGCTAGCGTTCACCGCGGACGCGCGCCTCG
This sequence comes from Gemmatimonadales bacterium, assembly GCA_036279355.1. NCBI lineage: Bacteria > Pseudomonadati > Gemmatimonadota > Gemmatimonadia > Gemmatimonadales > Gemmatimonadales bacterium. The sequence continues at coordinate 11,423 of DASUJH010000057.1, read as the reverse complement.
TGCAGGGGGACGCCCGGGCGGAGCCGCTCACGGGTGGCGTGCTGCTCGTGGGCGGCCGGCTCACGGCTGATGCGGTGGCGCGGGCGTCGGTGCGCGGGCGGATCGTGCTCGTGGTGCCGAACGCGGCGAGCGCTGCGGCGGCCACGCCCGCGGGCGCAGAGGATGCAATCCGCGCGCTCTATCTCGCGGGCCCGCGCGCGATCGTGCTCCTGAGCGTGCTCGACCCCACTGCGTTCGCCGTCCGGCTTCCGAGTCAGGCGAGCGAACGGACGACCGTCGATCTGGGGCTTCCGCGCCCGGTAGTCGTCGAGGCGCGGGAAGATGCGGCGGCCCCCGCGCTTTCGGCGGTCGGGGTTCATCCCGCGGCGCTCCGCGCGGCCACCACCGCGGTCGTGCGAGACCTGCCGGCGCTCACCGCACGGCTCGACCTCGCCGAGACGATCCTCTCGAGCCGCATGGCGCCCAACACGATCGGCGTGCTCGAGGGCACCGACCCGGTGCTCAAGCACCAGTACGTGCTTTTCTCCGCCCACATGGATCACATCGGCATCACGCCGGGCCAGCCGGACAGCATCAACAACGGTGCGGACGACGATGCGTCGGGCACGGTGGGCGTGGTCGAGCTGGCCGAGGCGATGAGCCGCCGGGGCGCGCGGCCCCGGCGGTCCACGGTCTTTCTCACGGTGAGCGGGGAGGAGAAGGGCCTCTGGGGCAGTCGCTACTTCAGCGAGCACCCCACGGTGCCGCTCGACAGCGTGGTGGCCGATCTCAACATGGACATGATCGGCCGCAACTGGGCGGACACCATCGTGGCGATCGGCAAGGAGCATTCGGATCTGGGCGCCACGCTCGAGCGGGTGAACGCCGCGCACCCCGAGCTCCGCATGCACGCCATCGACGACCGCTGGCCGGCCGAGCGCTTCTACTTCCGCTCCGACCACTACAACTTCGCCCGCAAGGGCGTTCCGATCCTCTTCTTCTTCAATGGGGTCCACGAGGACTACCATCGGGTGACGGACTCGGTGGACAAGATCAACGCGGAGAAGGAGAGTCGGATTCTGAAACTGGTCTACTACCTGGGGCAGGAAATAGGAAACGGGGCGGAAAGGCCGAAGTGGAGAGAGCAGAGTTATAAGGAGATCGTGGAGAAGGCGGCAACGGGAGCAGAGTAGGCAGTCTCTATCGCCCTTACCGCCTTCCTACTTACCTTCTCTCCCTACCCCATTCGCCCACTGCCCATGCCTGACTCCCTTGCCGCCTTCGACGCGTTCCGCACCCGGATGAATGATGCCATCCTGAGCGGCGGCAACCTCACGATCCAGCGCTTCTTCGCACTCGACAACCGAGCCTACGAGCCCGGTGCTCTCGGTGCGAAGATAAAAGAAATGCTCGGGCTCGTGGCCTCGCTGGTGATGCGCTGCGACGACTGTGTCACCTACCACATCGTGCGGTGCGCGAAGGAGGGTATGACGGACGATGAGTTTCAGGAGGTGTTTGCGGTGGGGCTGGTCGTGGGCGGGAGCATCGTCATCCCGCACCTCCGCCGCGCGGTAGCGCGACTCGCGGAAGTGAGAGCAATACCCCCGCGATGATGAGCACCGCGCCCGCCCACTGCAGCGGCACCGGGCGCTCCCCCAGGAGCACCCACGCGGCGGCCACCGCCACGAGCGGCGTCACACAGAGGTAGATCGCGGTCCGGTTGCTGCCGATCCGCTGCACGCTCGCGTTCCAGATGAGGTACGCGAGCACCAGCGAGACCAGCGACGCGTACCCCAGCGCCGCCCATGCGCCGGCCGGCACGGGCCCCCAATGCATGCGCACGAGGTCAGGCACACCGGCGAGCACCAGCCCGGGCATGCCGGTGATCGTGGTGAAGGTGGTGACCTCGAGCGCCGTGATGGACTTGGGCAGCCGGCGCACCGCTACGGTGAAGCCGGCCCAGCACGCGGCGGCCGTCACGGTCAGGAGGTCGCCCTCGAGCGTCCGGCGGTCGAACGCGACGCCGCGCGCCGCGATCACCAGCGCCACACCGAGCGTGGCGCTCAGCACCCCCGCCACCATCCCCGCCGACGGCCGCTCGACGCCGAGGATCACCCCAAGCAGCACGACGAGCGTGGGGACCGAGGCGAGGATGAGCGCGCTGTTGGACGCCGTCGTGTGCGCGAGCCCCTCCATGAAGGCGAGCTGGTACGCCGTGTTGCCGATGAGCCCCAGCAGCACGAGCTGACGCCCGGCCCCGGCCGGCATGGCGAGCCGGCCGGTACGTCGCCAGAGCACGAAGCCGAGCGCCGCGCTCGCCGCCGCAAACCGGAGCGCCGAGAACGCGAGCACCGGGATCGCGGCGAACGCGACCTTCATGATGCTGAAGTTGAAGCCCCAAATGAGGCAGACAAGCAGCATGGCCGCGGACGCGCGCGCGTCGCCGCCGGCGGTCGGGCGATCAGGCGGTCGGGTGGCCAGCCCGTCAGGCGAACTGGCGGTGATCGGCTCGCTCATCGATGTCCCCGGTTGACCGCCACGAACATAGCACGCGCCGTTGCCGTCCGCCCGTCGCCCCGTCCGGCCGTCCGGCCGACCGCCCGCCCTTATATTCCCCGCATGCCGTCCCGCATCCGCAATTTCTGTATCGTCGCCCACATTGATCACGGCAAGTCGACCCTCGCGGACCGCCTGATCGAGGCGACCAACACGGTCGAGCGCCGGCTCATGCGCGAGCAACTCCTCGACACCATGGACTTGGAGCGCGAGCGCGGCATCACGATCAAGCTGAATGCCGTGCGCATGACCTACACGGCGCGCGACGGGCAGGAGTACGAGCTCAACCTGATCGACACGCCGGGCCACGTGGACTTCACCTACGAGGTCTCCCGCTCACTCAACGCCTGCGAGGGCGCGCTTCTCGTGGTCGATGCCTCGCAGGGCATCCAGGCGCAGACGCTGTCGAATCTTTTTCTGGCGCTCGATGCCGGCCTCGAGATCATCCCGGTGCTCAACAAAATCGACCTTCCGGGGGCCGAGCCTGAGCGGCGTGCCCGCGAAATCATGGACCTGATCGGCGCCAAACGCGAAGAGATCCTCGCCGTCTCGGCCAAGGAGGGCACCGGCGTGCCCGAGCTGCTCGAGGCGATCGTCGCGCGCATCCCGCCGCCCCGCGGCCGCGACGATGCGCCGCTCCGGGCGCTCATCTTCGACTCGTACTACGACCGCTACCGCGGTGCCATCCCCAGCATCCGTGTGGTGGACGGCGCGCTGTACGCCGGAATGGAGATCGCCTTCGGTGCGCACCCCGATGACGTGCACCACGTGGACGAAGTCGGCTACCTCCAGCTCGGCCAGCGGCCCACTGAGCGGCTCGAGGCGGGCGAGGTGGGCTACGTCGTCGCCAGCCTCCGCAACGTGCGCGACGCTCGCGTGGGCGACACCATCCTCGACGCCAACAATCGCGCCGCCGAGCTGCTCCCCGGCTACCGCGACGTCAAATCGATGGTCTTTGCCGGCCTCTACCCCACCGACTCCGAGCAGTACGAGCCGCTCCGCGACGCGCTCGAGCGGCTCGCGCTCAACGACGCAAGCCTGCACTACGAGCCCGAGTCGTCCACCGCCTTGGGCTTCGGCTTCCGCTGCGGCTTTCTCGGGCTCCTGCACATGGAGATCGTGCAGGAGCGGCTGGAGCGCGAGTTCAACCTCGACCTCATCACCACGGTGCCGACGGTGGAGTACCACGTCTACCGCACCGACGGCGCGATGATGCTCCTGGAAAATCCGACCAACCTCCCCGACCCCGCCTCGATCGAGCGGATCGAGGAGCCGTACGTAAGGGCGCGCATCATGGCCCCCGCCGAGTACATCGGCGGCATCATGAAGCTGGGCCAGGACCGGCGCGGCGTGTACGGCGGCATGCACTACATTGACCCGGCGCGCGTCGAGTTCGACTTCGAGTTTCCCCTGGGCGAGATCGTGCTCGACTTCTACGACCGCCTGAAGTCACTCTCCCGCGGCTACGCCTCGCTCGATTACGAGATGTCCGGGTTCCGCGAGTCGGATCTCGTCAAGCTCGACATGCTGATCAACGGCGATCAGATTGATGCCTTCAGCGTCATCATCCACCGCGACAAGGCCTACGAGTACGGGCGCAAGGTGGCGGAGAAGCTCAAGGAGCTGATCCCCCGCCAGCTCTACCAGGTGGCCATCCAGGCCGCCATCGGCCAGAAGATCATCGCCCGCGAGACGGTGAGCGCTTTCCGCAAGGACGTGCTCGCCAAGTGCTACGGCGGCGACGTCACCCGGAAGCGGAAGCTCCTCGAGAAGCAGAAGGAGGGGAAGAAGCGGATGAAGCAGATCGGCGCCGTGGAGATTCCCCAGGAAGCGTTTCTGGCCGTCCTCCAGGTTGAGTGATGCGCTACGTCCTCGGCATCGACATCGGGGGCACCAATCTCGTCGCCGGCGCCGTCGCCGAGGACGGCTCCGAGCTGCGCAACTTCCGGAGCGAGCCCACCCGCGCGGAGGAGGGCGCGGATGCGGTGCTCAAGCGGCTCGTCGCGATCGGGCGCCAGACGATCGAGGCGACGCGCGCCGAGGTGCCCGGCGCCAGCTTCATCGGCGCGGGCATCGGCGCGCCCGGCCCGCTCGACACCCGGCGCGGGGTCGTCCTACTCACTCCGAACCTGGGCTGGGTGAATCTCCCCCTTCGCCAGCGCATGCAGGAGGGCCTCGGCCTTCCCGCCGCCATCGACAACGATGCCAACTGCGCCGCCCTCGGCGAGTGGTGGCGCGGGGCCGCCCGCGGCGCGCAGCAGGCCATCGGCATCACGATCGGCACCGGCATCGGCGGCGGGATCATCGTGGATGGCCGGCTGCATCACGGCGCCTCCGACTGCGCGGGCGAAATCGGCCACACGACGATCGAAGCCAACGGCCGCCGCTGCAAGTGCGGCAACTATGGCTGCCTCGAGGCGTACGCCTCGGGCCCGGCCATCGCGCGCCGCGCGGTCGAGGCCGTTGAGGCGGGCGCCCCGAGCCGGCTGCCCGACTACGTCGACGGCAATCTGGACCTCGTCACCGCGCAGACCGTCTATCAGGCGGCGCACGACGGCGACGAGCTGGCCGAAGAGGTCGTGAGCGACACCGCGAAGTTCCTCGGCGCCGGCATCGCGAATCTGGTGAACGTCTTCAACCCGGAGATCGTGGTGGTCTTCGGCGGCGTCACCTACGCGGGCGATCACCTGTTCGTGCCGCTCAGGCGCGAGGTCGCGCGGCGCGCGTTCAGGCCGGCCGTCGCGGTGTGCCGCATCGTGCCGGCCGAGCTCACCGAGACCGCGGGCGTGTACGGCGCGGCGCGCTCGTTTCTCGATCAGGCCGTCTCGCCCGCGCGCCGGGCGAGCGACCAGTTTCCCGTTGCCTAGGGTCGGCGTGATCGGGTCCCTGGTCTGGGACCGGATCCACGGCCGCGACCCCGCCGCGCCTCCGGCCGAGGAGTGGGGCGGCATCGCGTACGCGCTGGGCGGATTCGACGCGGCGCTCCCGCCCGGGTGGGAGCTGGTGCCGCTCATCAAGGTGGGGCGCGACCTGAGCGCGGAGGCGGCGGCCTTCATGCGCACCCTGACCCGGCTCGCGCCCGGCGCCCGCTGCGTCGAGGTGCCGGCGCCCAACAACCGCGTCGAGCTGCACTATCAGGATCGCGACCGCCGCTGCGAGCGGATGAGCGGCGGCGTTCCCGGGTGGACGTGGCCGGAGCTGGGCCCCATGGTTCGGGACCTCGACGCGCTCTACGTGAATTTCATCTCGGGGTTCGAGCTCTCGCTCGGCACCGCGCAGGCACTCCGCCACGGCTTTGCCGGTCCCATCTACGCCGACCTGCACAGCCTCTTCCTCGGCATGCACCAGGACGGCATCCGCGTGCTCCGCCCGCTGCCCGACGCGCCGTCCTGGTTCGGCTGCTTCGACGTGGTGCAGATGAACGAGGACGAAATGCGCCAAACGTCGTCTGATCCGATGCAGTTGAGCGCCGACGTGCTCGGGGCGGGCGTGCGGCTCCTGGTGGTGACGCTCGGCAGCCGTGGCGCGGCGTACGTAATGGGCGAGCAAACGGGCCGGCCAATGGGGCCACGCACTCATGACGCGGGCCCGGTGCGAACCGCCGTGATCGCAGCCCCACAGGTCGACGCGCTGGACGTTACCGGCTGCGGCGACGTCTTCGGCGCGGTGCTCTGCTCGCGGCTCTTGGCCGGCGACGGCACCGAAGCCGCGCTGCGCGAGGCGAACCGGCTCGCGGCCCGCAATGCAGGTCTGCGCGGCGCCGGTGGCCTCGCGCGCCACCTCCGTGGCGAGCTGGTGACCGTGTGACCCGCGTCGTCGAGGTCCCCGCCCACTTCGACGACCGCAGCTTCGACCAGTTCGCCGGCGCCGTCGGCGCGTGGCCGCCGGGCGCGCGACTCCTGCTCGATGCGCGCGGCGCCCAATGGGCCTCACCGTACGGGCTCCTCGGCATCCTCACGGCCGGCCAGGCGCTCCGCGAGAGCAAGCAGGAGCGGCCGCTCCTCACCGTGCCCGCGAGCGACGAGGTGCGGAGCTACTGGGCGCGCACCGGTTTCTTCCAGCACGCGGCCGACCTGTTCGAGATCCATGGCAAGGTGCCGCGCCCGCGCGCGCAGGGGCCGTCGGACGTGCTGCTCGACGTCACACCGGTGCGCGGGTCGGAAGACATCCACCAGATCGTCGGCAAGATTCAGGAGGGTGCGAGCCGGATCCTGCAGAGCGAGCTCGGCCTCGAGGCCAAGGCGACGATGGGCTTCGCCATGGCGCTTTCCGAAAGCTGCCAGAATATTGTGGAACACGCCGGCACCAGCGGCTGGGTGGCGGTGCAGGCATACACATTCAGGCGGCGGCTCGGGCGGCGTGTGGTCGTGATTGCGGTGAGCGATGCGGGCGTGGGCTTTCGCCGCACCCTCGAGAGCGTGCAGGCCAAGCGCTTCGGCGACCGCTGGGGCGATGCCGCGGCGCTCGAGGCCGCGCTCATTCAGGGCGCCAGCCGCTTCCGCGATCCGGGCCGAGGCCAGGGCCTCGCGGGCATCACTCGCTATCTTGCTCGCTGGAACGGCAAGATCGGCATCCGGAGCGGCACCGCGCGCCTCTCCATCGTGCCCCCGTGGGACGAGGACGTGCCGTTGCACGAGCATCTTCCCTTCTTTCCCGGAGCCCAGGTCCAGGTGATCATTCCCGCGCAGCAGGCCGAAGGCGAATGAGCACACCGATGAACGCCGGCGCATGATCCAGACGATCTGCTTGCATCACCTCCTGCAGGAGGCGGTGGCGACTCCGTACCGGAATCTCGTCACCCGCCCCACCGGTGCCGCGGTGCGCAGCCGGATCGAGGCGGCGATCGCGAATTCGGGCTGCGAAACCGCGGTGCTCGACTTCTCGGGCGTCGACCTGCTCGACTTCAGTTGCGCCGACGAGATCGTGGCCAAGCTGCTGCTCGCCGCGGCGCTGCCCGTGGGCGAGCTCGCGGGGCCCGTGCTCGTGCTGGGCGGCGTGCGCGAGGAACAGCGCGAAGCGCTGGATCACGTGCTCCGGCACCATCGGCTCGCGGTGGCGGCGCGCATCCACGGCACCGGCGCCGCTGATTTGCTTGGATGGGTGACGATGGACGCGCGCGCGGCGTTCGCGGCGCTGCGCGCCGATTGCGAGCGCGACGACGATGGCGACGCGCCCGGCGCCTGCGATGCGCTCGAATTGGCCGCGCGGCTCGAGTGGCCGGCGCCGCGCACCGACGCCGCGCTCGCCGAGCTGTTGGACCTCCGGCTCGCCTGCCGCGACGGCGACCGCTTCCAATCGATCTCTCTCCCGCCCGCGTGAGCGCCGCCGCGTGAGCCGCCGTCCCGGCCTCTCGACCACCGCGGTCCACGGTGCGCCGCATCGCCGCGCCGACTGGTCGCCGGTGGCGCCGCCCGTCTTCCAGAGCAGCACCTTCGTGAACCCCGTCGGCTCGTCGGCCGACATCATCTACAGCCGGTACGGCAACAACCCGGCGCAGGTGGCGCTCGCCAAGAAGTACGCGCTGCTCGAGGGGAGTGAGGACGCGATCTTCACTTCGAGCGGAATGGGTGCGACGGCGCTCGCGCACCTCGCCGTGCTCCGTCCGGGCGATCATCTGGTGTCGAGCCGCTGGATCTACGGCGGCACCCAGGCGCTCTTCGACCACGAGTTTGGGCGCCTCGGCATTTCGGTGAGTTACGTGAGTCCCGATCAGCCGCGCCAGTGGCGCAAGTCGCTCCGCAAGGAGACCCGCGCCTTCTTCGTCGAAACGCCGACCAATCCGCTGATGCGCGTGGTCGATTTACGTCCCATCGCCAAGGTGGCGCGCGGCGAAGGACTCGCGCTTCTGGTGGACGCGACGTTCGCGAGCCCGTTCAACTACCGCCCCATCGAGCATGGCGCGGACGTGGCGATCACGAGCGCCACCAAGTATCTCAACGGCCACAGCGACGTGATCGCCGGCGCCGTCGCGGCGTCGAGCCAGATCGTGGAGGAGATCAATCGCCTGATGCGCATGTGGGGCCAGGCGATTGACCCGCACGCGGTCTGGCTGGTGGACCGCGGCCTTCGAACGCTCGCGGTGCGCATGCAGCGCCACAACGCCAACGGCCTCGCCGTGGCGACGTGGGCCGAGCAGCAACCGTGGATCGCGCGGGTGCACTACCCGGGGCTCGAGTCGCACCCCGATCATGCGGCGGCGAAGGAGATTCTCGATGGGTTCGGCGGCATGGTTGGGCTGGAGCTCGCGGGCGGTGCGGCGGCGGCCGAGCGATTCCTGAATCGGCTCAAGCTGGTGATCCACGCGCCGAGCCTGGCCGGCGTGGAGAGCCTCGTCTCCGAGCCGCGGCTCACATCGCACGTCTCGCTCACGCCGGAGCAGCGCGCGGGGCTCGGCATTCCGGACGGATTCTTACGGTTGAGCTGCGGAATCGAGGACGCGGAGGACATCATCGCGGATCTGGAGCAGGCGGGCGGCAGCCACTGACGTCGGGCTCGCCCACCGTTGTATGTTCCGGCCGTGATCCGCTTCCAACACGTCGTCAAAACCTTCCCCAACGGCGCGCTCGCCCTGAAGGACGTTACTTTCCACGTCGCCAAGGGCGAATTCGTCTTCCTGACGGGCCACAGCGGCGCCGGCAAGTCCACCATCATGCGCCTGCTCTTCGCCGAGCAACGCCCCACCCAGGGCGAAGTCCGGGTGTCGAACTTCTCCGTCGCCAGCATGCGCGCCTCCGACATCGCCAAGCTCCGCCGCCGGCTCGGCGTCGTGTTCCAGGATTTTCGCCTGCTCGACGACCGCACCGCCGCCGAAAACGTCGCCTTTGCGCTCGAGGTGACCGGCGCCCGGCGCGACACCATCCCCGCCCGCGTCATGCGCGTGCTGACGCAGGTGGGCCTCGCCGCCAAGTCGCGCGCCTACCCGCGCGAGCTGTCCGGCGGCGAGCAGCAGCGCGTGGCCATCGCGCGCGCGCTGGTGAACGATCCGTCCATACTTCTCGCCGACGAGCCCACCGGCAACCTCGACGAGCGCGCCACCCGCGGCGTCTTCCAGATACTGCGCGAGATCAACGCCGGCGGCACCGTCATCGTCATGGCCACTCACAACCTCGACCTCGTGCGCCAGACCAACTACCGCACGATCGAGCTGCGCGAGGGCGCCATCGTGTACGACAGCGCCGAGGACGCGGCCGGCGCGGTGGAGCTCGCGTGAGGCTGCTCTTCCGCGAGGCGCTCCTGTCATTCCGCCGGGCCCCGCTCCTCTCCGGGCTCTCGGTCACCACCATCGCCTTCGCGCTCTTCACGGTGGGCCTCTTCGTGCTGGTGACGCTCAACCTTCGCCAGGCGCTGCACGGGCTGGAGGAACGGGTCGAGATCGTCGCCTTCGTGCTGCGCGGCACGCCGCCCGAGACGATCACCGTCGCCTCGCAGGACATCGCCGCCTTTCCCGAAGTGGCCGACGTGCAGTACGTGAGCGAGGACCAGGCGCTGGGCCGCGCGCGGAAGGAGCTGGTCGAGTTCCGCGACGCCTACCGCGACCTCCAGGTGAACCCGCTCCCCGCCTCGCTCGAGGTGCGGCTCAAGGACGGTCACCGCGACGCGAGGAGCGTGGCCACCGTCGCCCAGCGGTTGCGCGGGTTCAAGTTCGTGGACGACGTGCGCTACGGGCGCGACTGGGTCGAGCGGCTCGATCGCCTCCGCAACGTCACCGGCGCCGTGGGCCTCATGATCGGGCTCGCCTTTGCCGCGGTCGCCGTCGTGATCATCGGCGTCACCATCCGGCTCACGGTCCTCCAGCGCGCGCGCGAGATCTCGATCATGCGCCTCGTCGGCGCCACCAACGGCTTCATCCGCGGCCCCTTCCTGCTCGAGGGCGCATTCAAGGGGCTCCTGGGCGGCGTCCTCTCCCTCGTCCTCTGCTACGCGGGTTACCTGCTGTTCCGGGACAGCAACATCGCATCGCTCACGGGACTGGTGTTCTTTCGACCAGACCAGATGGGGTTGCTTGTGGTGTTCGGTGTGATCCTCGGTCTCGGCGGAAGCTCGGTGAGCGTGGGCCGCCATCTGCGGAATGTGTAGCGGAGGCGGTCGGGCGGTCGGGCGGTCGGGCGGTCAACTTCTCGGGCTGGACGCGCCGCGCTTGCGCAGCGTGCTGCGGCTCGCGGGCGCGGTGCTCGCCGGAATGCTGCTGACCGCCGGACCGCCCGACCGCCTGTCCGCCCAATCGCGCGACCTCGAAGCCAGCCGCCGCCGCCTCGAAGAGATCCGTGCGGAGCGCGACCGCCTGCAGCAGCAGCGGGTCGACCTCGAGGGACAGGTGCACGATGTGAACGACGAGCTCACCAACATCGAGCGGCAGAAAGAGAGCACCGAGCGGATCGTGAACGAGATCGAGCGGCAGATCGGCGGACTCGCCGGCGAGCTGGATCACGCGACCGCCGAGCTGATCCTGGCGCAGGACAACCTGGCCGAGCGGCGCGCGGTGCTCGACCGGCGGCTGGTGGACATCTACAAGCGCGGCGCGCTCTACACCTTTCAGGTGCTGCTCACCGCCGAATCGTTCGGCGACCTCCTCACCCGTTACAAGTATCTCTTTCTCACCAGCCGGCAGGATCGCGCGCTGGTGCAGGAAGTCGAGCACCTGCAGGCGCAGGTCGCGGCCGAGCGGGACGACATCCTGCATGTGCGCGGCGAGCTGGATCGCCGGCGCCAGGAGCGCGAGGCGGAATTCGAGCGCTACGGTCGGCTCGCGGATGAGCGGGAGCAGCGGCTCCGCGTGCTCAAGCGGAGCGCGCGCAACACCGACCGCAAGCTCACGGCGCTGGAGCGCGATGAGGAACGGATGACCGGCATCATCGCCGCGCTCGAGAAAGCCCGTAAAGAGGCAGAGG
>DASUJH010000056.1 GCA_036279355.1 Gemmatimonadales bacterium | reverse complement strand
GGGGGAGCGGCCGTGGTGCGCACCGTCGCGCGCCCCGTGCTCGGCCGGTTGCAGGCCGAGCGGGCGCGCGCCGCCGGCGCCGACCTCCGCACCGGTGCGGCGGCGACGCAGCTCGACCTCAAAGGCCGCACCGTGAGCGTGGGCGGACGCAGCATCCGCTATCGCCGACTCATCGGTGCCGACGGCGCCGACTCGGCGGTCCGCCGCGCGCTGGGCCTGCCGGCACCGCGGGCGTATTTCGCCGCGGAGTTCAACGTGCCCGGGCTTCGGCTCGAGCCGCTCAGTATTGCGTGCGATTCGGCCGCGCTCGGCAGCGGCTATTTCTGGATCTTTCCCCACACCGACTACACCTCCATCGGCGCCGGAGCTCCGAAACATTTGGTGCGGCCGAGCGCGGTGCGGCGCTATCTCGAGGCGCGCGCGCGTGCGTTGGGCATTGCGCTGGACGGAGTGCCGTTCGAGGGCGCGACGATCGAAGTTCAGTGCGTCGGCTTCGATTTCCCCGGCGGTGTGCACCTCGTGGGCGACGCGGCGGGCGTGCCGTCGGCGCTCACCGCAGAGGGGATCTACGCGGCGCTCGTCACCGGCGAGGAGACCGCACGTCGAGTGCTGGAGCCGGGCCATCCCTCGCCCAAGACGGAGAGCTGGCTCCGGGTGAAGCGGGCGCACGACGCGCTCGCGCGTGCCCTCTGGTCGCGCGCGGCGCGGCAGGTCACGCTGCCGACGCTCGCTGCGCTCTCCCGCTGGCGGCCGGCGGCGAAACGCATCGCGGCCTGGTTTCTCGCGGCGTGAGCGTGCGAACAAGACCCCTTGCGGACCCCGCGGACGCTTCGTATAAGTACGCGCAGGGGACCAGTGTGCCCCTATCGCTTCTGCGCGAAGCGCATCCAGGGGCCCCGAGAGGAGCAGCCGCATGACCGGAGCAGACGCATGACGTACGTGATCACGGAGACCTGCATCGGCGTGAAGGACCGGGCGTGTGTCGACGTCTGCCCGGTAGATTGCATCTACGAGGGCGAGGACCAGCTCTACATTCATCCCGACGAGTGCATCGATTGTGGTGCCTGCGAACCGGAATGCCCGGTCACGGCCATCTTTCCCGAGGAAGACGTGCCGCCCAACATGACCGCCTACATCGAGAAGAATCGCGAAATCTTCAACGGCGACACGCCTCCGGGGCGGCCCAAGCGCTAGCCGCCGGGTCCGCCGGCACCTGGATGAGAAGCAGCCCGCGAAACCTCAACGGCTTCGCGGGCTGTGCGTTTTGGGGGGCGCTTGCTGCGGCGGAGGCCCAGTGAGCACCGGGCCGGCCCGCTTTTGCCAGAACGCCCGAGCCAGGCGAACGGTTTCATCCGATTCCCGCGAGAAAGTCGCGCATGGCAGCGGTCATCACCGCGGGCTGCTCGAGCGATGGCAGGTGTCCGGCATCCGCGATTACGACGAAGCGCGCACCGGGAATGGCGGCGGCCATTGCGCCCGCGCCTGCGGGCGGCGAGAACGGATCCTCCGCACCCACGAGCACCAGCACCGGCACGCCGCCAAGCCTCGGGAGGAGCGAGGTGCTGTCGGCGCGGTCGCGCATGGCGCCAAGGGCGCCGACAATGCCGGAAACCGGTGTTGCGGCCATGAGATCTCTGACCTGGCGCGCCAGTGCCGGATTCGACGCGGTCGTCTCCGGCGCGAGCATCCGCGGCAGCATGGCGTCGGCAATGGCACCGGCGCCGTGCTCGCGAGCTTCGGCCGCCGCTGCGTCGCGCGCGCGGCGCGCCTCCGTGCCATCGGGCCCGGGCTTCGTGCCGACCAGGATCACGCCGGCTGCGCGATGGCGCCATCGCCGCAGGAACTCGAACACGATGTAGCCGCCCATCGAGTGCCCGCAGACCACGGCGCGCTCGATGCCCAACGCTTCGAGTAGCGCCACGAGGTCGTCGGCGTAGGTGGCCATGCTGTAGCCCAGGTCGGGCGCGTCCGACCGGCCCATGCCGCGGAGGTCGGGTGCCACACGCTGCCAGGCGCCGAGCGCGTCCAACTGCGGGCTCCAGATGGTGTGATCGAGCGGGTAGCCGTGCACCAGGAGCAGGGCGGGCCCCGCGCCGCGCACATCGACTGCGAGCCGGACGCCGTTCACCATGACGTTGCGCAAACCGCTCTCCGGCTGGGGCGTGGCCGACGGCGCGGCCGGCGCGCGCATGAACTCCGCCAATTCCGCCGGTACCGGCACCGGTCGCCCGCTCCGATCGATGCATACGAACACGAATTCCGCCGCGGCGACCGGTCGGTCATCGCGCGTGCGCGTGGCGGTCTGCCGCATGGTGAAGCTGGTGCGCCCGTGATGAATGAGCGTCTGCCGGAAGCGCAGCACGTCGCCGGGGAAGGCGGGCGCCTGATAGTCTACCACCGCCCGCCGCATGGCCGGCCAGGCGCCGTGGCGATTGAAGAGGTCGATGCCGGGTCCGCGCGCGAGCATCGCCCAGCGCGCGCGCTCGAAGAGCGCCAGAAAGGACGCCTGGTTCAGGTGGCCGTACGGGTCGCACTCGTCGGGATAGACGGCGAGGTCAACTTCGTGCTGGCTCATGCGCCCAAGATAGCGCGCGCCGGGAACTCGCGCCTATCTTGCAACGACGTCAACCCGAGCGCCGCATGCCTAGCACCGATTACATCCGACACGCCGCCCGCGTCGCCCGGAAGCTCCAGATGGACGCGGCGCTCGGCACCGCGCCGGCACCCGACGCCGAATTCTTCAAGGTGCTGGCCAAGGCGCTCGACGAGATCGCCGCCGGGCTGGAAGAGGTCGCCAAGCGTGAGTAACGGCGCGCCCGTCGAACTGGTCCGGACGCAGGCCGCGTTCGACCAGCTCGCCGCCGATTTCGCCGCCGAACCGCTCATTGCGCTCGACACCGAGGCCGCCAGCTTTCATCGCTACCACGATCGCGTCTACCTGATCCAGCTCTCGTCGCGCACGCGTACCGCGATCGTGGATCCGCTCGCGGTGGGCGATCTCGGCGCACTCGGCCGGCTGCTCACGGCTGCGATGGGCGAGCGGGTGTTTCATGATGCGGATTACGATCTCCGCCTGCTCAACCTGCAGTACGGGTTTAGCGCGACGCGTCTCTTCGACACCCGCATCGCCGCGCAACTCCTGAACGAGCCGGGCATCGGCCTCGCGGCGCTGCTCGAGCGCCACCTCGGCGTGCAGCTGGACAAGCGGTTTCAGCGGGCCGACTGGTCGGTGCGGCCGCTCTCGCCCGACATGCTGCGCTACGCGGCCGACGACACCCGGTATCTCCCCGCGCTGCGCGACATCCTGCGCGAGCGCCTCAGCGAGCGCGGGCGGCTCGCCTGGGCGGAAGAAGAGTTCGCCCACCTGGAGGAGGTGCGGTGGACGGCGGCGGACGACGGGGAGGCCGCCTACCTCAAGCCAAAAGGGGCCAGGTTGTTGCGCGGCCGGGCGCTCGCGGTGTTGCGCGAGGTGTACCGCTGGCGCGACGAGACCGCGCAGCGCAGCGACCGCGCCGCGTTCCGGATCCTCAACAACGAGCCGTTGCTCGAGATCGCCAGGGTCCAGCCGGCCGAACTCGGCGCGCTCCGCGCGATCAGGGGGGTGGGGCCCGAGCTGGTGGAGCGCCGTGGGCGGGAGGTGTTGGCGGCGGTGCAGCGCGCGCTGGCGCTGCCGGAATCGGAGCTTCCCCGCGTGGAGCGCGGCCCCCGCCGCGTGCCCGATCCGGCGTATGAGGCCCGGGTGGAGCGGCTCAAGGCGGCGCGCAACGAAGAAGCCCGGCGCCTCGATCTGGCGCCGGGCGTGCTCTGCCCCAATGCAACGCTGGAGGCCATCGCCCGCGCGGCGCCGACGACCCTCGAGGAGTTGGGCGGGACCCCCGGCATCCCACGTTGGCAGGCCGAGGTACTCGGCGCGGCATTGCTCGCGGCGATTGCCGGGTAGACGCTGCGCCGCAGCTGGTCAGTGTCCGAGAAAGGCCCTCACGCGCGGGTCCATACGTTCGGGGGTCCAGTAAGGCTCCCAGACCAGCTCCACATCGACACCGCGCGCGCCCTCGAGATCGCCCACTACCTCACGCACGCCCTCGATGATTTCGGCACCGGCCGGGCAGCCAGGCGAGGTGAGCGTCATCCGCACCTGCACGTCGCCCTCCTCGCTCACGTCGATGCCGTACACGAGGCCCAGATCGATGATGTTGAGGTTCAGCTCGGGATCCTTCACGGCCCGGATCGCCTTGCGCACGGTGTCGGCGGTCAGCATACGGTCGCTCCTCTCATCCTGCCCGTATCATAACCTAGTCGGCCGGTGCCAGCCGCAGCACGGCATCGGAAACCTCCGCGCGGACCAGCTTGAGCTTTTCGATCGAGCGGCGCGTGCGCGGGTCGAAGCTCCGGTTGGTGAGAAGGACGAGGAAGAGATCGCGCGCCGGATCAATCCACAACTCGGTGCCGGTCCAGCCTGTGTGCCCGTACGCGCCCGCGCCGATGAGGTTGCCGAACACGCTGGGATCGGCCGCCGTCGTCGTCGGGTCGCGGGTGTCCCACCCGAGGAGCCGGGTACCGCTGTGCGGAGCGGGTGTGAGAAATTGCCGAATCGTCTCGGCCGTTACCCAGGGGCCGTCCGGTCCGACGCCTTCCCTGAGCCAGACCTGCGCGTAGCGCGCAAGATCGCGGCCGGTGGAGAAGAGCCCGGCGTGCCCCGCGACACCGCCCAAGCGCACGGCGTTCTGATCGTTCGCCTCGCGGACGGGCCGGCCGTGGTACATCGCGCTCGGCGCGACCCACGAGCGGAGCGCTGCAGGTGGCCGGAACATCGTGCGGTCGAGACGCAGCGGCCGGAAAACCTCCTCGGCGGCAGCGCGGTCGAGCGGGCGACCGCTCACTTTCTCGATGAGGAGGCCCAGCACCATGGCGTTGAGATCGCTGTACTCGGCGGAATCGCCCGGCGCACGGACCAGCGGCTCGGCGTAGAGGAGATCGATGGCCCCGGCCGCCGTGTGCGCACGGCGATAGAACGGGACGTAGGCCGGGAGCCCGCTCGTGTGATCGAGCAGCATGCGCACGGTGACACGCCGGCGGTCGAGGACCGCCATGGCATCCGGCGTCTCGCGAGTGGCCGCGCTGTCCGGCGTCGTGCCGGCCGCCGCGCTGTAGGCGGCCGCTGACTCGGCGAACCGCGGCAGGTAGCGGACGACGGGCGCATCGAGATCGATGAGCCCCGCGTCCACCAGGCGCATCACCGCGCCGGTGGTGGCCACCACCTTGGTGAGCGACGCAAGGTCCCAGAGCGTCGAATCCGGATCGGGCACGCGCGACTTTGCGCTCCAGGTGACGTGCCCGTAGCCGCGGGCGTAAAGCACCGTATCGCGGCGACCGATCACTACGACGGCGCCGGGATACAGTCCCTTGCTGATACCCCGGCGCACGGCGGCATCCACCTCCCGAAGCTGCTGGGCGTGGGCTATCGACGGAACGAGGAGCGACGCCGCAAGGCCGAGCGGCAGAGCGCTGCGGGGGAGGCGCAAGTCTCAGCGATCCGGCGCGTCGCGCACCGTGCCCAGCGGCAGCCGATACAGCACGGACGCGGTGCGGACGTCGCGCGCCGAAAGGGTGGCCGTACGGGTGGACGGATACATGACGTCGTTCGGATCGGCCGAGTGGGGCAGTCCGATGGCGTGCCCGGTTTCGTGCACCGCCACCGCGAGCAGGGCGACGTCATTGAGCGGCGTGCCGTCGCTCGTCTTGAGTGCAAGGAGAATGGACGCGCGCCGCACGCGGCCCGCGTGATCCCAGGTGAGGTCGGTCTGGCCGGCGCGGTCGAAGTCGAACCGCTCGATCCAATGGACTACAATGTCAGCATTCGCCGTATCGGTGACGTCGGTGAAGCGCACACCCACGTTCGCGTCCGTCCAGCGATCGAGCGCCTGCCGCACCAACTCGGCGACGCGCGTGGAGTCGCCCGCCGCGCCCCGCTCCACCAGCGCCACGGTGAGGGGGGTCCCGCGCTCGGGCCACCGCCGCACGACAGAATCGGTCACGAGCAGCAACGAGTCGAGATAGGTGCGCCCCGCCTCGGCCCCGAGCTCCCGGCGCACGGCGAGGCGGGCCAGCCGGTCGATCGTCGGCGTGGCCCCCCTGGACCCGCCGGACGCCTCCGGCGGCACCACGGGCGACGCGGCGGCGTCCGGTGAGGCGGCCGGCGGCGCGACCGCCGGCGCGGGCAATGCGGCCGGACGCGGAACGCGGTACACCCGGCGGGATGCGGCGTGCCGGGCCTCTCGGGGAGGTGTGCCGGACGCGGCTTCCGCTCCGAGCGCCGCAGGTTGCACGCTCCGCACGGTGGCCGGCTCGTGCCGCACCCGGTCGACCACGATCAACACCAGAAGGGCGGCCGTAACGCCGGGCAGCAGGTAACGAATCATGGGACCATCGCAATATGCGCGGGCGTAGCACGGCGTCGCCAGCGCGGCTGGCGTGGGGGCGCCCAGGCACCTAACATTTCGCCACCCGCCGCCAACGGCTGGCAGCTCGACACTCCCGGAGGCATCACCTGCACCTGACGGAGCTCTTCGCCCGCGGACTCGTTCGCCGGCGCTGGGCGGTGGTGGCAGTCTGGCTGATTCTCGGCATCATCGCCACCATCCGCGCCCCCCGTACCGAGCGGTTGCTGAACGTTCGCGGCGGGAGCAGCCAGCCCAGCGAGGCCTCCCGGGCCGAGCAGTACCTCAACGACCGATTCCAGAGCCCGCTCAGCGAATATTACGCCGTCGCGCTGACCGGATCGCCCGGGTTCGGGACCCCGGACGGGCGGCTGGTGCTCGACACGCTGTCCGGGCGCCTTGCCGCGCTGCCGTACGTGCGCGGAGTCATCTCCTATGCGTCAACCGGCGATACGACGTTTCTGAGTCGCGACCGGCGGGGCACCTTCCTCGTGGTCGCGGTCCGCGCGACGCGGGGCGACAGCGCCGCAGCCCTGGTCGCCCCGGTGCGGGCGGCGGTCCGGGGCGCGCTCGCGGCCGCGGCGGGTGGCGCGGGATACACGGCGACGGTCACCGGCCGCGCGCCGCTCGACCTCGACGTGCGCACCGTGACGGCACAGGACAGCCGGCGGGGCGAGGCACGGCTGCTGCCGCTTACGATGGGGATACTGGTGCTCGCCTTCGGCGCGCTGCTCGCGGCGGCGCTGCCGGTCGTGATCGGGTTTCTCGCGATCACCGTCTCGCTCACGATCATCGGTCTGCTCACCTACGTCACGCCAATGTCGGTCTTCGTCCTCAACATGACGACGATGATCGGCCTCGGGGTGGGCATCGATTACTCGCTGCTCATCGTCACTCGCTTCCGCGAGGAGCTGGGCCGCGGGCGGCGCCGGCTGGTGGCGGCGATGTACACCGTGCGGACGGCCGGCGTGTCGGTGGTCACGTCGGGGCTCACGGTCATGGTGGGATTCGCGGCGCTGCTCTTCACGCCGCTGGTCGAGACCCGGAGCGTCGGGCTCGGCGGCCTCGTGGTCGTCGCCGCGGCTGTCCTCCTCTCGATTACGCTCCTCCCCGCCCTGCTCGCGATTTTCGGCCGCAACATCGATTGGCCGCGCTGGCTCGCGCGACGGCTCGCGTGGTACCACGCGCCGCAGATCTGGGAAAGCTGGGCGCGCACGCTGCATCGGCACCCGTGGCGTGCCATCACTCTCGGCGGCCTCGCGATCGCGGTGCTTACGCTGCCGGTGTTCTGGATCCGGATCGGCCTGCCGGCCCGACACTGGTGGCCGGACGAAACCGAAGCAGGCCGAGGGATCGAGGCGCTCACTGCGATGGGCGCCGCCGGCGTGGTGCAGCCCATCCGGCTCGTGATCGAGGTCCCCGAGGGCCGCACCGCGCTCGAGACCGCGACGCTCCGCGGTCTTCGGACGCTGTCCGACTCGCTCCGCGCCGATCCGAGAGTCCGGACAGTGCGCAGCCTGGTGGACATCCGGCCCGGCACCTCGCTGCTCGGCTATTCCCTGCTCTACAGCGACCTCGCGCAGGCGCGGAAGGACATCCCGGACGTCCTCGACGCGTACCTGAGCACCGACCACCGCGCCACGCTGATGGATGTGATCCTGGCCGACACGACGAGCCTCACGACGGCAATGGACGTGGTGGAGCACGCACGCGCGCTCGCGAACGCCAAGCTCAAGGGCACGCGCCGCTTTCACGTGCTCGTCGGCGGCTACGTGGCGTCGAGCCTCGACTTCCAGCACGATCTGCTGCGCCGTTTCCCGCTTCTCGTAGCGCTTATCCTGGGCGCCACGGGCATCATGCTGGCCGTGGCGTTCCGTTCGGTGCTGGTGCCGGTGAAGGCGATCATCATGAACACCCTCTCGGTGAGCGCCACGTTCGGGCTCATCGTCCTCGTCTTCCAGCACGGCATCGGCAGCCAGCTCTTCGGACTCGACGGACCGACCTCCGCGATCTTCGTGGTGGTGCCTGTGCTGGTGTTCGCGATCGTCTTCGGGCTCAGCATGGACTACGAGGTGTTCCTGCTGAGCCGGATCAAAGAGGCGTTCGACCGCACCGGGCGGAACGATGAGGCGACCATGGAGGGCCTGAGCGCCACCGCGTCGGTGATCACGTCGGCGGCGCTCATCATGATTCTCGTGTTCGGGGTGTTCGCCTTCGCGCGGGTGCTGGTGATGCAGTTCCTGGGCTTCGGGCTCGCGGTAGCGGTGCTGCTCGACGCCACCATCATCCGCATGGTGCTGGTGCCGGCGTTCATGCACCTCGCCGGACGGTGGAATTGGTGGCCCGGCGCAAGCTACTCCCGTTTTGCGTCGAGCCAGTCGGGCCCCACGCCGATATCGACGACCAGCGGCACCCGCAGCTCCACCACCGTCTCCATGTAGCTCCGCACCAGCTCGCGCATCGCCTCTACTTCGTCCGTCGGTACCTCGAAGACCAGCTCGTCGTGCACCTGGAGCAGCATCCGGCTCGCAAGGCCGCGCTCGCCCAGCGCGCGGTGGATGCGAATCATCGCGAGCTTGATGAGGTCGGCCGCCGAGCCCTGGAGCGGAGAGTTCTGCGCGTTGCGCTCGCCATACGCGCGCTGGTTGTAGTTCGAGTCCCGGATTTCGGGCACGTAGCGCCGGCGCCCGAAGAGGGTCTCGACGTAGCCCTGCACGCGGGCCAGTTCGATCTGACGGTTGAGGAAGGCGCGCACCCCCGCGAAGCGGGCAAAGTACTGGGTGATGAACTGCTTGGCGTCGTCCTGCGAGATCCCGAGCTGGCGCGAGAGGGCGAAGGCGCCCTGACCGTAGATCGTGGCAAAGTTGATCGTCTTGGCGCGCGCCCGCATCTCGGGCGTGACCTCGGCAACCGGCACGCCGAAGATGAGTGCCGCGGTCTGTCGGTGGATGTCCCCGCCCTGCATGAACGCGTCAATGAACGCCGGATCGCCCGAGAGGTGCGCCATGAGGCGCAGCTCGATCTGCGAGTAGTCGGCCACGAGAAAGACGCAGCCCGGCGCCGGCACGAAGCCGCGGCGGATGGCCTCGCCCCGGGGGGTGCGCACCGGGATGTTCTGCAGGTTCGGCTCCGAGGATGAGAGCCGTCCGGTGGCGGCGCCGGTCTGGTTGAAGCTGGTATGGATCCGGCCGGTGTGCGCGTTCACCCGCTCGGGCAGGGCGTCCACGTAGGTGGACTTCAGCTTCTGCAGCTCGCGGTAGTCGAGAATGAGCCGCGGCAGCTCGTGCCCCATGGCCGCGAGCTGCTCCAGCACGTCGGCATCGGTCGAGGGGCCGGTCTTGGTCCGCTTGAGCACCGGGAGCTCGAGCGTCTCGAACAGCACTGCCGCAAGCTGCCGCGGCGAATTCAGATTGAGCGCCGTACCCGCGACCCGCGCGATCTCCGCCTCGAGCCGCGCGAGATCCTCCCCTAGCTCGGCCGAGAGCCGGGCGAAGAGCGCGCGATCAATCGCGATCCCGTCCCACTCCATGTCGACCAGCACGGGCACGAGCGGCATCTCCAGCATCGCGAAGACGTGGTGAAGCGGCGCTTCGTCGAGGTTCGGCGCGAAGAACTCATGCAGCGCCAGCACCGTCGCGCTGTCGTTACCGCAGTACGCGGCCGCGCGCGCCACCGGCACCTCGGCGAACGGGATCTGCGCCTTGCCCTTGCCCGTAAGATCGGTGTACGTCTCCATCCCGCGCCCGAGGTGCTCGAGCGCGAGCGTGTCGATGGCGTGCGAGCGGCGCCCCGGATCGATCACGAAGCTCGCGAGCATCGAGTCGTAGGCCACACCCGCGAGCTCGATCCCCGCCCGCCGGAGCACCTGCCAGTCGTACTTGATGTTGTGCCCCGCCTTCGCCACCGCCGGGTCGCGGAGAAGTGCCGCCACGCAGGCGCACGCGAAGCTGTCGAGCGGCGGAAGATTGGTGACCGGCGCCGGCGCCGCGAGCTCGCCCGCAGGGGGCCGGTGGCCGAACGGGAGATACCAGACCTCGGTCGGACTCGCGGCGAGCGAGAGCCCGATGAGTTCCGCGTCGTGCGGCTCGAGTGAGCTCGTCTCGGTGTCGAGCGCCACGAGGGGCGCCGTGCGCAGCCGCTCGATCAGCGCGGGCAGCGCATCCGGGTCGTCGACAACCTCCGCCGCCGGCGCACTGGCGCTCAGCGAAAGCCAGTCAGAGGCGGTAAGGGCGGTAGGGACCGTAGAGGTGGTAAGGGCGTCGGGGGATGCGAGGTCCGGCGTCTCGAGCGCCGCTTCGGCAGAGGCGATCTCCTTACTGTCCCTACCGCCTTCCTTAGCACCTATCTCACTCAACCTTCTCACCAACGAGTAGAACTCCAACTCACTCAACACCTGTATCAAGCGCTCTCGATCCGGGTCGCGCATGGCGAACTCGGCCAAATCCAGCGGCACCGGCACGTCGCGGTGGATGGTCACGAGCTCGCGGGAGAGGCGCGCCGCGTCGCCCTGCGCGAGGAGCGCCTCGCGCGCGCGCTTCGCGGACACCTCGGCGGCGCGGGTGAGCACGGCCTCGAGGTCGCCGAAATCGGCCAGAAGCTTCTGCGCGCCCTTCTCGCCGATGCCCTTGACGCCGGGCACGTTGTCCGAGGCATCGCCCACGAGCGCCAGAAAGTCAGCCACCTGCGCGGGCGGCACGCCCAGGCGCTCGGAGGCGTTCGACTCGTCGACCCACACTTCGTCCACCGCTGCAGGGCCGCCGCGGCCCGGGTTGAGCAGCGCCACTCCGGGGCCGATGAGCTGGTAGAAGTCCTTGTCGCCCGAGACGATCACCGCGTGGAGCCCCTCGCCCGCCGCGCGGGTGGCCAGCGTGCCGATCACGTCGTCGGCCTCGTAGCCCGGCACGGCGACCACCGGAACGCGAAAGGCGCCGAGGAGCTGACCGGTGCGCTCGACGGCCCGGTCGAAGTCGGCCTGCAACTCCTGGTCGAGTTTTTCGCGGGTGGATTTGTACTCCGGGTAGCGCTCCTCGCGGAACGAGGTGCCGGCGTCATTGACCCAGACCAGATAGTCGGGGCGGTATTTCTCGCGGAGCCGCAACAGGAAATTGACTACGCCCCACGCAGCCGAGGTGTTCTCTCCCCGCGCGGTGCGCAGGGGGCGGGAGATCATCGCAAAGAAGGCGCGGTACAGGAGGGCGTAGCCGTCGACAAGGAAGAGCCGGGGTGGTGCGTGGTTCGCCATCCCCTACCCTGCACTTGCGCGCCGCAGCCGGTCGAGCACCCGCTCGTAATCGGAGCGGGACTGCGGGGAGAGCCGGTACCGGCCGAAGCCGGCCTGGTCGATGAAATAGAGGCTGAGGCCGTAGTTCTGGTAAATCCAGCGGACGATCCGCGACTGGCTTTCGCCGCTCTCGCTCGATTCGTCGGGCGCGCCGAGGGTGATGAACACCTCGCCGCGATCGGTTCGCCAGCCCGGGATGCCCTCGTCCTTGATCTGCGCGTTGGCCGCCGCCACTCGGCTGAAATATTCCTCGAGCTGTTCGTTCCGCGGCGTCTTCGGGTTCGGATCGCTCGCGCGCCAGAACCGACGCCAGAGCCGCGCGCGGTCGCCGGCCGGCGCCTTGCGCAGCGAGTCGAGGTACGCGTTGGGCCCGAAGTAACGCAACAGATTCAGCATCTGGTCGTAGCTCGTCACCGGCCACGCCGAGGTGAACGAGACCAGCGCTGACACGCGGCGCGCGGCGACGCCGGAATCGACCACGAGCCGGAGCTCGCCCAACACGAGGCTGTCGGGCGCCAGTCGGAGCACCTGGCTCTCGACCGCGCGCGCCCCCTGGAAGCGGAGCGAGTCGCGCCAGACGACGCTATCCCGCTCGTCACGCACCTCGAAGGGAATCGTCGCGGGCCCCTTGAAGCCGTAGCCCTCGACGTAGGCGAGCATCGTGTCGCCGCTGAACCCGAGGACGCCGCGTGGATTGAGCACGAGCTGCAGCGGATCGCTCCGCTCGCCCCTGCCCTTCGCCTGGTATGCAAGGATCGGCTGGCTCGTCCTGCCGGGCCCGAGCTCCGGAGCATCATAGTCTCCTTCCGCCCGGCTTTCGACGCCGGAGGTCAGGTCTCGGAGTGCCACGATCACGTGCTGCTGGCCCGGCAGCAGCTTGAAAGTCTGCTGGAAGAGCACGCTCTCGTCGGTGCGGCCGGTTTCGGCGAGCGTGGCCACCCGCACGACTTCTTCGCGGGTAAGCTCGAGCGGCGATGCGGCCCCGGAACGGAGCGTGATCGAGACGCGATAATGGGCGCCGTACCCGGCGGGTTCGCGGACGAAGGTGAGCGACCTGTTGTCGAGGGAGAGACCGAGGATGGCGAGCACGGTATCACCAGGGCCTCCGGCAAAGGCCATGGTGCCGACGAACGGCAACGGATCGCCCGACGCCAACCGGCCGATGCGGCGGAACGTCGCCGTGGCCGACGCCAGTCTGGGCGCGTCGTCCGGCGCCGGATCAGGGCCGCGCAGTTCCCTGCTCCCGCCACCAGCGCACCCGAGCGCGGCGGCCGCAATCAGTGCGCTCAGCGCCAGGCGCCGCATCGCGATGTCTCCATGAATGGCACTTGCAAGTCCCGCGAAGGTTAGCGGCGCCGGAGGAAGAGCGTCAAGCAGCTTGCCGGGCCAACCTGGATGGAGTAGCTTGGCCCCAGCAATGAACCCAGAGAGCCTCGTCGGTCGCACCGTGGCGGGTTACCGCCTCACACACCACGTCGGCGAGGGGGGCACGGCGTCGGTGTATCGCGCCGATCACCCGACCCACGGCGCGGCGGCCGTCAAGATTCTGCTGCCCCGGCTCAGCAAGGATCCCGTCGCGGTCAAGCGTTTCCTGCGCGAGGCCGAATACGGGCGCCGGCTGAACCACCCCAACATCGTCCGCACCTACGAATACGGCGAGGCCGACGGGCTCGACTATCTCGCACTCGAGTGGGCCGCGGGCGAGCCGCTCGCCAACTTCGTCGAGCGCTCCGGCCATTTGGCGCCCGCGCTCGTCGCCACCATCGTCGAGCAGCTCGGCGCCGCACTCGCCGCGGCACATCGCGCGGGCATCATCCACCGCGACCTGAAGCCGGCGAACATCATGTATGACCCGGCCACGCAGTGCGCGAAGCTGCTCGATTTCGGTATCGCGCGCGACGCGGAGCTCAACGCTGAGGACCGGCTCACCCGCGCGGGGTTCTTCGTGGGCACGCTCCAATACGTGGCGCCGGAGACACTGAGCGGCGAATTGGTGGGTGAGCAGGCGGACGTCTACAGCCTGGCTACGATCACCTACTATCTGCTCACCGAGTGCCTGCCCTTCACCGGCAAGAACCCCAGGGAGTTGTTTCAGCAACTTCTATCTCAGGAGCCGGTGCCGCTCGGGCAAGCCAAGAAGGGGCTTCGGTTTGCGCCGGCGGTGGAGGAGGCGGTCCTCCATGGCTTGCAGCGGGATCTCTCCAAGCGGAGCCGGACGGTAGAGGAGTTTGCGGCCGAGTTCTGCGGGGCGGTGCGCAACGAGAGCGCCGCACGCGGAGGCTTTCTCTCGAGCCTTTTTCGTAAGAGCCCGCGATGAGCGCGCGCCTCGAGGAGTTGCTCCTCGAGCGCTCGGTGCGACGTGGCGCCTTCCTCCTCGCCTCAGGGCAACGCTCCTCCTACTACATCGATTGCCGACTCACCACCATGTCCGCCGAAGGGATGGTCGTGGTAGGGCGAGCTGGTCTTGCGGCGATCCGGCGCGCGGGGT
Source organism: Gemmatimonadales bacterium (assembly GCA_036279355.1). Lineage (NCBI taxonomy): Bacteria > Pseudomonadati > Gemmatimonadota > Gemmatimonadia > Gemmatimonadales > Gemmatimonadales bacterium. The sequence goes on along the minus strand of DASUJH010000056.1, from coordinate 62,182 downwards.
GGCGGGCCAGTGCGATCGGCGGGCTCACGCTGGGTGCCGATCCGGTAGCCTACGCAATCGCGGCCGCGAGCTACCTGGACGGTGCGCCGATCGACGCGTTCACCGTGCGCAAGGAACCCAAGGAGCACGGGACGAAGCGCCTGATCGAGGGAAACTTTACCAGCGGCGCCGTCGCCGTGGTCGTCGAGGACGTCATCACCTCCGGCACGTCGGCTCGGCGGGCGATCGCTGCCGTTGAGGCAGAGGGCGGGAGCGTGGTCGGCGTGCTGGCCATCGTGGACAGAGAGCAGGGCGGCAAGCAGGCACTGGAAGAGGCAGGCTACGAGGTGGTAGCACTCACTACTGCACGCTCGCTGGGTCTCACTAATCACGGACAGACCGAATCCAGCTAGCTGCCGTAGGTTAGCGGACGGAACCCGCACCACGTCCGCGCGTACGGACGCACCATTCGCTCGACGAATCGCTCACAGGCGAGGGGGAAGGGAAGCCGGCGCCGAAATTCCGACGCCGTGATGCCCAGCATGGCCCTGAGGTGCCGGCCGAAGCTCTGCGGGGAGGAATACTCCAGCCGATACGCAACGTCCGACACCGAGAGTCCGCTCGCCTCGAACAGGAGCGCCGCATGGAGCAGGCGCACCGCCGCCAGGTAATTCTTGGGCGATGGGAGACCCGCTCTCACGAACCGCGACATGAGCGTGCTCGGCCGCACTGCGAGGCGAACGGCCAGGCGACGCACGGTCGGCGTTTCGGGTGCGAGCCGGACCAGCGCCTCGAGGAAGAGCCGCGCATCGGGCGGCAGATCGGGAAGCGCCTCGAAGAGCGGTGCCTGGATGCGCGCCACCGAGCGGCTCGCCGGTTCGCCCACTAGTCGGCGGAGGCGCGCCCAGCCGGCGGGCGAGGTCACATCGACGACCTGGCGGACCCCCGTGGCGCCAAGCCGGAGCAGCATCTCTCCGCTGTCGGCATCATGCTGGGAGAGCAGCGCCACCGTGGGCACCGCGGGAAACTCGCGCACCAGAAGACTCAAGGCCTCGACCTGCTCGGGCGCGCAGCGATGCACCGACACGAGCACCGCATCGACGCTGCGCTCGCGCACCACGCGCACCGCGTCGCGTACGGACTCCCGGTGCAGCACCGCGAAGCATCCACTGCCCGCAGCGTCCACACGCGAGCGCTCGGCCGGCAGCAGAACGGCGGCCACGGTGGGCGGCAGGGCGAGGTCGCGAGGCGCGGCGAGCAGTGGCATGGTGGCGCTCCGGTAATGGGCGCCAAGCTACGCGGCGTGGCTCAACCCGCACTCAACCGTGACCGGGTGCTCGCTGGTGCGAGCGCATGCGCCGGCGCCGCGGAACGCGGGCTGCACGGGGCAGGGTACGGCTCGGGCCGCGCGGCGGCCCTTCTGCCCCGGTAATCGCCGCGCAGCAGCGGCCGTTATATTTCGAGGCGCGGGCCGGGCGCGATGGTCGCGGGCACTTTCGGGTGCTCGAGGAAAGTCCGAGCTCCACAGGGTAGACTGCCAGGTAACACCTGGGCGCCGCGAGGCGACGGACAGGGCCACAGAAAACAGACCGCCCCCGCAACGCCGAAAGGCCGAGCCGGGGTAAGGGTGAAACGGTGGGGTAAGAGCCCACCGCACCGCCGGCAACGGACGGTGGCACGGCAACCCCCAGTCGGAGCAAGGCCAAATAGGCGGCGAGGTGCGACCCGCACCGCCCACGCCGGATGTCCGCTCACGCGGCGCCGGCGAGCCGCGGGTAGGCTGCTCGAGGCGGCTGGCGACGGCCGTCCCAGACAGATGACCATCCTCCTCGCAAGAGGAAGAACAGAACTCGGCTTACGGCCCGACCCGCCGCGCTGCCCTCCGGGTGCCCCTCGGAGGGCAGCGCACATCCGGCCGCTTTTCAGCCGCGGGGCGGCGCGGTATGCTTCGCGGACCCCGGTCTCAACGTCGTCTACACGAGGGATCCATGCGGTACCAGGCATTCGGTTGGGGAGCGCTTGCGTTGGGCGCGCTTACCTCGGGCACGCCAGGCGCGGCGGCGGCGTCGGATGGCGCACGTCCGGGCACCCCGCACCGTGCGCCTGCGGCGGCGCCGGTCGCGGCCCACTATCGCATCGACCAGACCGTCGAGCAGATCGTCGACGCATCTGCGCTCGGCGGTGGCGAGGAGCGGCAGCGTTTCTCCGTGTCCACCTTTCTCGCGCTGACGCTCACCGACTCAGCGGGCGGCCGGACGGTGCACGCGGTCGTCGATTCGATGCGGGGTGACAGCACCACGCCGGTGCCGCGCACCGTGCTCGACAGCGCGCGCGGCGTCGCGCTGCATGGGTTCGTGACCCGGAGCGGGAAGCTCGTGGGCGTGCAGCCGCTTACCCCGACACCGCTCGCGGCACAGCTCACCGCCGTGGTGCGTCAGCTCTTTCCGCCGGTGCGGCAAGGTATCAAGGTGGGCGATGGATGGGCCGACACGACCGAAAGCAGCAACGCGGCGGGCGGCGGCACTGTGACCATCCGGCGGGTCACCAGGTATCGCGCGACGGGCGCGGAATCGCACGGAGGTATGAGGGCGGTCAAGATCGAGACGGCGTTCACCGCCTCGGTGACCGGCACCCAGCAGATGGGTGAAGGCACCGCCAACGTCGAGGGCAGTGGAACTGGGAAGGAGACGTACTACATCGCGCCGGATGGGCATTACCTGGACGGCAATTCGACGCAGATCTCGAGGCTCACGATTTCGGGAGCATTCGCTCCCAAGCCCCTGCCGGTGCAATTGACGGAAACATTCGCGGCGAGCGCACTCCGTTGAGCGGCGCGCGCCGAGACTGCGTCCCATTGGTACTTGCCCTGGCATTTGCCGTGGCGTGCAGTTCGTCGAGCGGGGTCCAGCCGGCGCCGTCACCAGCGCCCGCTCCGCGCCCAGGGGCGCCGCCCGCCGCCGGCGTTCCGCCGAGTCCGGGTGCGCCGATCCCGACGCCAACCCGCGCCGGCGCATTCGTGTACCTGCCGACCGGCGGCGCCGCCTACGCTTACGAGCGGCGTGATAGCCTCGCGCTGCAGCTTCCGGGCGGTGCCACGCAGGTCCAGCAGTCGACCCGGACGGCATTTCTCACGGTGAGCGTCGTGCCCGCCGTGACCCCCGCGCCGGCGCCCGCCGCCTATGCCGTCACGATCCGACTCGACTCGCTCCGCCAGGACGCGGGCGGCACGGTTCCACCGGACTCGCTGCTCCTTGCCCAGGGCACGCGCTGGACCGGCTCCCTCACTCCCGATGGGAGGCTCACCGGCCTCGCCCCGGATCGCACGACCGGCGTCGGTGACCAGATCGGCGCCGGCCTCATCGCCCTCTTTCCGGCGCTCCCGCCCGGCGGCGTGGTCGACGACGCCACGTGGAGCGACACGACGCAGCGCACGCTCCGGGCTGACGCTTTCGATGCTGTCGAGCGCGCGGTGACGACCTATCACGCGACGAAGACCGGCGGGAACGCACTCGCGATCACCAGCAGCACGACATTCGAGCGGACCGGTGAGCGGGCCGATTCGGCGCAGCCGATGCAGATGGCGTCGCACGGCGCACGGCAGGGCAGCTACAAGTTCGGCGCCCCCGGGCTCGTGCTCGACGCCGCGGGCGTGGATTCGGCGGAGATGACGATCTCAATACCGGCCGTGGGGCAATCGGTGCCGGTGAGCCAGCGCGCGAACTGGCGGTTTACACTCCGGCAGTAAGCGTCAGTCCACCAGTCGAAGCGGCATCACGAGGGTGAGAAAACTCGCCGAATCATTCCAGCCGACCGGTTCGCAGGTGGCCGCCCGTTCCGGCGCCTTGAACGTGAGCCGCACTTCGTCGGTCGGGATGAACTTCAGGATCTCGAGCAGGTAGGAAGCGTTGAAGCCGATCTCGAGCGGATCGCCGTCGTAGGTGACCGTGACTTCCTCCTGCGCCTCGCCCAGGTCCGGCGTCTGCACCGACAGCTTGCACGCGCCGCTCGCGAAGGCCATGCGGATGCGGTGGGTCTGGTCGCTCGCCACGATGCTCATGCGGCGAAGCGCGGCCGAGAGCGCTGCGCGATCGGCGGTGGCGGCCTTGTCGTTCTCCCGCGGGATGACCTGCTCGTAATTGGGGTAGGGCCCCTCGATGAGCCGGGTGAAGATCTGGGTGCGCGCGGAGCGGAAGCCGAGATGATTGTCGCTTCGGGCGATCTCGACCTCGTCCTCGGGCCCGAAGAGACGCCGGATCTGCTCCAGTGCCTTGGGCGGCACGATGAGATCGGCCTGCTGGCCGGCCGCCGGCTGCGCGGTTCCCACCTGGGTCACGGCGGGTACGTCCATGCGCGCCAGCCGATGGCCGTTGGTCGCCACCATCCGCATCCGCTCCGGCCGGAGCTCCCAGAGCACGCCGTTCAGGATCGGCCGACTTTCCTCCGTGCTCGCAGCAAAGGCGACGTGGCTGATGAGCTTCTGCAGGTCGCCCGCCGACACCTTCCAGCCGCCGTCGAACTTGACCGCGGGGAATGCGGGAAACTCCTCCCGAGGCAGACCGAGCAGGCGGAACTTGGAGCGCCCGCACTCGATCGTGACCCGCTGCTCGCCGCTCGCCACGAGGCGGATGGGGGCGCTCGGCAGCTCGCGCACGATCTCGACCAGCTTGCGGGCCGGAAGGGTGATGGAGCCTTCCTGATCCACCGCCGCCGGCACTGTCGTGCTCACGGCGATGTCGAGATCGGTGCCCGACAGCCTGAGCCCGTCCTTCGAGGCCTCGAGCAGAATGTTGGCCAGCACGGGCAGCGTCGTCTTGGCCGGCACGCTTGCCGCGACCGCGACCAACCCTTCCTGCAACTGCTCCCGCGTAATGGTGAGCTTCATCCACTCCTCGGCGCGCTATAAAACAAGACTACGTGACCAATAGAAATATCTAGCAGCAGTAGTAGAGGGCCTGGAGATGTGGATGCGCGGTCCAAGCTCGCGCGGCACATGCCACTCCATCGTTCACCCGCTGTCGATCCGGTGTGTATGGCGCGGAGAGCCGCGGCCGTTGTCCGCGCCTTCCAGAGCGCCCACACCGCGCGCATCCACACGGGGATTACTCTGCGCACAACTCCTGGCGCGCGTATTCGATCTTTTCGCGGAAGCTCCGGTCGCGCGACATCTGGCGCTGCACCTTGTCGACGCTGTGAATGACCGTCGAGTGATCCCGCCCGCCGAAGGCTTGCCCGATTTCCACCAGCTGCATCTGCAAGAGCTCGCGCGCCAGGTACATCGCGATCTGCCGGGGCACGGTGAGCGTCTTGATCCGCGCCTTGGAGCGGAGGCCTTCCGGGGTCACGCCCCACCGGCGCGCCACCACTTCCTGGACCCGGTGGATCGTGGGCAGCGGCCGCGCCCGTGCGTCGGCGCCGTCCTCACCCGGCCGGATTTTGTCCGAGAGCGCCTCGCGGGCGAGCTCGATGGCGATCTCCTTGTGCTTGAGCGAGGCGTAGAGCAGCAACTTGATGATGCACCCCTCGAGCTCCCGGACGTTCGACCGCACGTGTTCGGCGATGAAGCGGAGCACGTCGTCCGGGATCGTCAATTCCAGGTGGTCCTGCTCCTGCTTCTTGCGCAGAATGGCGATGCGGTGTTCCAGGTCGGGCTGGCCGATGTCGGCCACCATGCCGGACTCGAAGCGGCTCACCAGCCGGGCCTCGAGACCGGGGATCTCCTTGGGCGGGCGGTCGGAGGTGAGCACGATCTGCTTGTTGGCCTGGTGCAATGCGTTGAACGTGTGAAAGAACTCTTCCTGCGTCTGCTCCTTGCCCTCGAGGAAGTGGACGTCGTCCACCAGGAAGAGATCCACCTCGCTTCGGTAGCGGCGCCGGAAGTCGGGCATGGTCCGGCTGTGGATGCTCTCAATCACTTCGTTGAGGAACTGCTCGGCGCCCACGTAGAGCACGCGGACATCGGAGGCCTTCGTGAGCCGCGCGTGGGCGATCGCCTGCATCAAGTGGGTCTTGCCGAGACCGGTGGCGCCGTAGATGAAGAGCGGGTTGTAGGTCTTGCCCGGGGCTTCGGCGATGGCGTGGGCGGCGGCGGCGGCGAGCTCGTTCGACTTGCCTATGACGAACGTCTCGAAGGTGTAGCGCTCGTTGAGCGGCTGCGTGCTGGTGTTGGCGGCCGCGGCGGCGGGCGCGGCGGCGGTGGTCTGCACGAAGAAGTCCATCTGGGGGCGGCGGCGGCGCTCTTCGTTCACCCGGAAGACGATCGTGGTCGGACGCCCGACCACCGGCTCGGCGAGCCGGGAGAGGACGGATGCGTGCTTGGTTTCGTTCCACTCCGCGGCAAACTGATCGGGCGCGCCGACGATCAGGTTCCCCTCTTCAAGGGCGATCGCTTCAGTGGGCTCGAGCCAGTTACGTATGATATCGGCCGGAAGTTCGCGCTGCGCCTCGTCGAGGATGCGCTTCCAGGCTTCCTTCGCGGACAGCTGCATCGATGCTCGGCAATGGTAGGAGATTTTTCAAGGGCAGCCGATTCTACGGGCCGGTTGTGGAAAAGTCAACCACGCCTTTTTTCGAGTCGATGGGCCGTATGCGCGTCCGCACACGCGCGCAATCGCGAGTCAATCGCCTTTTGATCGCCTTGACTCGCCCCTGCTCGTGGCGCTACGTTTTCGGGCTCACTGGGAGGACGGCGCAGGACATGAAACCATCGTATCGCCCTCGGAACAAGCGCCGGATCAACCGGCACGGTTTCCGCGCCCGCATGGCCACGCGCTGGGGGCGGGCGGTGCTGTCGCGCCGGCGCAAGAAGGGCCGCAAGCGGCTCACCGTGCGCATTCCCTCAAAGCACGGGAGCGCCTGACGGCCGACGCTCGCCTTCCGCGGGCCAGGCGGCTCGCGCGGGCGGCAGACCTTCGCCGGTGCCTTGCGGAGGGGCGGCGCCGCCGAAGCGAGCACCTCGACATGATCTGGATGGACAATGCGACGGGCCACGCGCGGATCGGACTGATCGTTGCCAAGCATCGGTCGACCGCAGTGGCCCGCAATCGTCTGCGGCGCCGGCTCCGGGAGATCTGGCGCCGCGAGCTGCAGCAGACGCTCGGGCCGTGCGATCTCGTGATCCGTGTGCGGCGCGAGGCCTATGGGGCGAGCTTCGCCGAGCTTCGCGCGGAGCTGCTGGCGTGGAGCGCCGCGGCCCGCGGCGCGCTGCGCGCCGCCGCGCGAGCCGCGGACCGGCGCGCGCCGGGCGATCGCCAATGAGCGCCAATCGTCGGGCCGCACGCGTCGACGTCGAGTGGCGGCTCGACCGGGTGGGGCAGTGGCCCCGCGCGGCGCTCCTGGGATTGATCCGTGGCTATCAGCTCACCCTTTCGCCGCTCTTGCCGCCCGCGTGCCGGTTCACGCCGAGCTGCTCGCAGTACGCGCTCGAGGCCCTCGCGCGCCATGGCGCCATCAAGGGTGCGTGGCTCGCGGCCCGGCGCGTGGCCCGGTGCCATCCGTTTCACCCGGGCGGGTATGATCCCGTTCCCTGACCCCATGCCCTGACCGATGGAACGTCGTGCAGTCTGGGCCATCGTGCTCATGATGGTCATCGCAATCGCGCCGGCCATCCTGCTCCGCCGGCCGGCTCAAAAGCCCGCGGCAAACGCAGCCGCGGGCGCCACGTCGGCCGACACGGCTCGGCGGGCGGCAGACACCGCGGCCGCGGCACCCGGAGCGTTGCCCCTCGCGCCGGAGGCCGCCGGCTCCGCGCGCGCGCAAGGCGAGAGCGCGGGACGCGCGGCCGCTGCCCCGCCGCCCGGGCGCGCACCCTCCCACACCGGCGCCGCCGCGGCTGCCGTCGCGGCGGACACCCTCGCGGCCGACACCGTGCGCGTCAGCTCGCCGCTCTACACCTACGGCATCAGCACCCGCGGCGCGCGATTCGTAACGGCCACGCTCAAGCGCTACAACTCGACCGCGCCGGGCGACCGTGGCCAGCCGGTGCAGCTCCTGCCGGGCAGGAGCGGCCTCCTCGGCATGATGCTCGTCGAGGGCAGGGACACGCTGCCGATCTACAACTGGAGCTTCAGCCCCTCCGCGCCGGAACTCACCGTGAACGGCCCCACGCCCCTCGCGCTCACCGCGAGCCGCGAAGGCATTGGCGTGGAGCTCACCTACACGTTCGTTCCCGACAGCTACCGGGTACACATCGCGGGGCACATCAGCGGGGTCGGCCCGAACGGCGCCATGCTGCTCGTCGCCATGGGCCCGGGGCTCACGAACACCGAAGCCGACAGCAACGAGAACCACCGCGCCCTGGCACTCGTCACCAAGGAGAACGAGGCGCATCGCACCAACTTCTCGAGCCTGAAGCCGGGCGAGCCCACCACATTGAGCGGCCCGTTCGAGTGGGTGGCGGTGAAATCGAAGTACTTCACCACCGCGGTGCTCGCCTTCGACAGCACCGCGGGTGCCACGGGCGTGAGTGGTGTCACCGCCCTCGCGCCGCCCGATGCCGGCAAGCACCCCACGTCGGCCGCGATCCGGTTGAGTCTGCCCGTAGGGCCGGGCGGCGCCTTCAACTTCTCGCTCTATACCGGCCCGCTGGAGTATGCCCGCCTCCGCGCGATCGGCCACGACTTCGACGACGTGAACCCCTACGGCTGGCCGGGGGTGCGCACGCTGATCCGCTTCTTCGAAATTCCGGTGCGCTGGCTGTTGGTCTGGATGCACGAGCACCTGGGGCTCGCCTACGGGCTCGTCATCATCATTTTCGGCATCCTGGTGCGCGTGCTCCTCTGGCCGCTCAACCAGAAGGCGATGCGCGCCAGCATGGCCATGCAGGCCATCCAGCCGCTGGTGAAGGAGATGCAGGAGCGGTACAAGGAAGACCCGCAGCGCTTGCAACAGGAGATGTTCCGGCTCTACAAGGAGCACGGGGTGAATCCGCTCGGCGGCTGCTGGCCGATGCTCATCCCGATGCCGATTCTCTTCGCGCTCTACTTCGTCTTCCAGAACACGATCGAGCTGCGCGGCGTCCCGTTCCTCTGGCTGCCCGACCTCGCGCGCCCCGACCCGCTGTACATCATCCCGCTATTGATGGGGCTCTCGATGTTCGCGCTGAGCAAGATGGGGCAGATGGGGATCGAGTCGAATCCCCAGATGAAGACGATGCTCTACGTGATGCCGGTGATGATGACGGTGCTGTTCGTCAACTTCGCGGCAGGGCTCAATCTGTACTACGCCGTCAGCAACATCGCCAGCATTCCCCAGCAGTATCTGATCGCCCGCGAGCGGATGCGGCGGACACCGCCGCCCGCGCCGGCGCCGGTGGTGCGCACCAAGCCGGGCGGCGCGCGCGGACGAGGCTGACGGCGCGCGGCCCCGGGACGCCGGCGACGGGCATGCTTCACGATCCGATCGTGGCACTCGCGACGCCGCCCGGCCGCTCTGCGCTCGCGGTCGTGCGGCTGAGCGGTCGGGGCGCCCTCGACGTTGCCGCGCGCGTGATCGATGGGTTTCGCGTTGCTCCGGCGCGACGGGCCACGCTCGCCGACTTTCGTGCGGCCGATGGAACCACCATTGACCGCGGGCTTTACACCGTCTTTCCCGGCCCCGCGAGCTATACCGGCGACGACCTCGTCGAGCTTTCGTGCCATGGCGGCCTTGCCGCGCCGGCGCAGCTCGTGGCGGCCCTCGTCTCCGCGGGGGCGCGCCCAGCCCACGCCGGCGAATTCACCCGGCGTGCGGTCCTGAACGGCAAGCTCGACCTCCTCCAAGCCGAAGGGGTGGCCGATCTCATCGACGCGACCGCGCCGGCACAGGCCAGCGCCGCGATCGGCCAACTCGAGGGCGGCCTCTCCCGCCGGCTTGCGGCACTCCGCGAGAGCCTCGTCGGCGTCCAGGCGCTCCTGAGCTACGACATCGACTTTCCCGGCGAGGACGACGGCACCGTGCCGGCCGAGCGAATCGCCGCGGCGCTCGACGGCGCGTCCGGGCACATCGACCGCCTGCTTGCCACCGCGCCCGCGGGCGAGCGGGTCCGCGAAGGCGCGCTGCTGGTCTTTGCGGGGCGCCCGAACGTCGGCAAATCCTCGCTCTTCAACGCGCTGCTCGGCGTCGAGCGGGCTCTTGTGACCGAAGTGCCCGGCACCACCCGTGACGCCGTCGAGGCCCACACTGACTTCCTCGGCTGGCCCGTGCGCCTGGCCGACACGGCCGGTCTCCGGGATGCGTCCGACGGGGTGGAGCGCTTGGGCGTCGAAGTGAGCCGCCGCTACCTCGCCGCCGCCGATCTGGTGCTCCTCTGCGCCGAAGCGGGCCGCCCACTCGCGCCGGACGAGGCGGCGATCGCGGCCGAGCGGCCCGTGCTCGTGGTGCGCACCAAGGCGGATCTCGCGCCTGCCGGCGCGGGCGAGCTCGCGGTGTCGGCGCCGACCGGTGTGGGCCTCGACGACGTGCGCCACCGCGCGGCGGAGCGCATCTTCGGCAATCGACTCGCCCTCGCCGACCTCGAGCCCGCGCTCACCCGCGAGCGTCACCGCGTGGCGCTCGACCGAGCCCGCACCGCGCTCGCCGAGGCGCGCCCGCACCTCGCACGGCAGGAGGGCGACCCGGTGCTCGCCGCCCATCACGTGCGCCAGGCGGTCTCGGCGCTTGACGAGTTGATCGGAACGGTGGATGTGGAGGAAGTGCTGGGGGCAGTCTTCGCGGGCTTCTGCGTGGGCAAGTGAGGCGGGGGCGCGCAACGCGCTCGTACGCTATCGCTTGTGGCTCCCATCGCAGAACGGCTTCGTCTGGGAGCGGCCGCACCCGCAGAACTTCACCTGGCCCGGTACCTTGGTCGGCGGCGGCGTCAGCACGGTGCCTTCGTTGTTGCGCACCACGATCACGCCTTCGATCACGACCGGCCCCGCCGGCTTCCAGGTGGCGGTGACGGGACGGGGTTCGGTGGGCTCGCAGGAATCGCTCGCGCGCTCGATTGCGCCATCTCCGATCATGCCGTCTGCATGCCTCGCGCGGCATCCTCGGCCGCCTGGAACTCGCCGACCGGCGCCCGGAGGGCAGCGGCAAGGCCGCGCTCCGACACCAGCGCCTCGGCCATGCGGTATCCCAGGTAATAGCCCGACCGCTCGGGCACCACGCGTCCACTCACGAGCCGGGCCGCCGGGCTCATGCCGCCGGAGAGATAACGCAGCCGGAGCCCGAGCGCGGCGCGGTCGAGGTCGGGCTCGACGGCGCGGCGGAGAAAGGCGTCCAGTTCGCGCAGGCGATGATACTGGCGCCGAGGGTAGCCGAAGTAGTCGGCGGCATCGAAGCCGGGAGCAAGGGCGCGTGAGGCGTGCACCGCGAGGCCCTCGTTGACGAGAAGCTCGCGCAGCGTTGCGCGACTGCCGGTCTGCCAGTAGTCGTACGTACCGGCCGCGTCGGACACGAGCCGCCGCATCTCGCTCCCGCTCTCCGGCGAGGTGTAGCGCACCACGTGCGCCAGCTCGTGCGCCAGCCAGAGCGGAATGAGATCGGGCGGAAGCCCCATGCCGTACGATTCGGCGTTGGCGCGGCCGGTAAAGTGCTCGAGGCAGACGAACGCAATGCCGCGGCCGTTCACGACCAGCTCACCGGCGTTGGCGCCGCCCATTCCGACCATCAGATAGCAGTCGCAGGGCCGATCGATGCGCAGCACCGCCTCCGCCTGCGCGAGGGCCTCCTCGGCGAGCGACACCAGGTTGACCGACGCGGCCAGCTCGCGCAGGTCGTCGCGCCGGGCGCGCAAGGCGTGCGCGATCACCTCGTCAGCGTGCGCGCCGTCGGGGTCGAGCACATAGTTGCGCCAGTACGCGTCGAGCACCGCTCGGTGCGCGTCGTGATAGCGTTGATAGGCGGCTTCGGGGTCCGCGGCGTCGAGTACCGCGAGGAAATCCGGCAGCAGATTGATCAGCACGCGCCACTATAAGAGATCGCGCATCGGCCACGCAAGTGAGGCCCATGCGCGACGCGATTCACTGCGGGCGGATCAGTGCTCCTGCTTCTTCCGGCGGGCGACTTCGTCGAGGAACCGGCGCTCAGCGGGGGTGAGGCTGTCGAGGCCCTGGGCGCTGATCTTGTCGAGGACGCGATCGAGTTCGGCGGCGACGGCATCGCCGGCCGAATGGCGGCGCGGGTAGCGCGGCTCGGGCGCGGCGGCCGACCGCATCGCCTCCGGCGCGCCCGACTGCACCACGACCACTCGCTCGACCGGCTGGGGCGACGGCGCCGTGCCGCGGCGCGAGAGGAACTGCAGGCGGAAGAACGCATAACCGAAGGCGAGCCCGCCCAGGTGCGCCAGGTGCGCGATGCCATCGTTGAAGTAGAGCGCGCCGGCCACGTCGAGCAATGCGAGCAGGGCCACGAAGGTCCGGGCGCGGACGGGAATGGGGATCGGGAAGAGGATGAGCTCGGCGTCGGGCCAGAACATCGCGAACGCGAGCCCCAGACCCAGGATGGCGCCCGATGCGCCGATGAACGGCGCCACCGGCATGAAGCCCGACAGGCCAAGCGCGAAGACCGCCGCTCCGACGCCGCAGTAGAGATAATAGAGGATGAACGCGCGGCTCCCCATCCGGTGCTCGACGGCCGAGCCGAAGATGAAGAGCATGAGCATGTTGCCGGCGAGGTGTAGGAGGCCGCCGTGGACGAACATGTAGGTGATGAAGGTCCACGGCCGCGCGAGCGCGTTGGCCGGCGAGAACTCGAGCTGGGCGACGATTTCCGGCGAGGTGAGCAGCGTGAGCAGCAGCAGCAGCACCACCGCATTGGCGATGATGAGCCGGCCCACCCAGGGAGTGACACGCGAATACGGCGTGGAATTCATGGCCCTGACGCTCGCTGACTGCCCGACGCTCATGTTCCTACGCCGCCGATGCCGGGCTGGTTCGGTGAGGCCCCGGCGGGTGCGCGATCCGGCAGATCCGCTCACACAGCTCGGGGAACTCGATGCCGACCGCCCGGGCCGCCTGCGGCAGCAGACTCGTCGCGGTGAGACCGGGCAGCGTGTTCACTTCTAAACAGAAGAGTTCGCCCTGTGGTGTCAAGCGAAAGTCCACCCGGGAGTAGCCTCCGAGCTTCAGGCCGTCGTGGGCCAGGAGCGCCAGCCGGCTGGTTTCGGCTGCGACCGCCGCCGAAACCTCGGCCGGGAAGATCTCTTGCGACATGCCGGGCGTGTACTTGCACTCATAGTCGAAAATTTCATGCCGTGGAATAATCTCTCCCACCGCGAGCGGGCGACCCTCCAGAATCCCCATGGTAAGCTCCCGCCCGGCCACGAAGCGCTCGAGCATGACCTCGTCGTCGTACCGGAGCGCCACGGACACGGCGGCGTCGAGGTCGGCCGGATGCTTCACCACTGTGAGCCCGACCGTGGAGCCCTGCTTCGACGGCTTCACCACCAGGGGCCACCCTAGCTGCTCGCCCGCCTCGCGCGCTGTGACGGGCGCCATGCGCCAGTCGGGCGTGGGCACGCCGGCGGCCCGGAATAGATGCTTCGAGACATCCTTGTCCATTGCGATGGCGCTGCCGAGGCGGCCGCTGCCGGTGTAGGGCACCCCCACCATCTCGAGCAGCGCCTGGATCGAGCCATCCTCACCCCGGCCTCCGTGGAGGGCGAGAAAGAGGACATCGGCGTCGCGTACCACCGGCATGTTGCCGAGTCCGGACAACAGTACCCCCCGCTCGAGTGCCCGGAGCTGCTCGACCGGCGGGGGCTCGACGCCCACGGTCCCGCGGAGCGAGGCTTCGTCCGCCTCCGGGATGTAGCCGCGGGCCGTATCCACCACGGCCACGTCGTGGCCGCGGGCGCGGAGGGCGGCCACGACCTGCACGGCCGACGCGAGGGCCACGTCCCGCTCAGCCGAGGTGCCGCCGGTGAGAACGGTTACGCGCATCCAACCGCCGCCGGCCGGCTCATCGCGTCGCGATCAGTTGCTGCAGGACGTCGTACCGGCTCACGATGCCGACGAGTTGCCCGTCTTTCCGCACCAGCGCGGCCGGGCTCTCACGGGTGAGCATCTGGCCCAGCCGATCGGTGGGGAAGTGCGACTCGATCACGGGGAGCGGCGGCTCCATCACCTCGCGCACGGGGCGATCGAGCAGGGAAGGCTGGGAGAGTGCGCGGGTCATGAGGGTGGCTTCGATCAGGGTGCCCACGGCGTCACCCTCCTCCACCACCGGAATCTGACTCACGTCCCAGGTGTTCATGAGGTTGAGTGCCTGGCGCACCATCGCATTGGGCGCCACGCTCACGAGCGCGGGCGCCCCGGGGCGCCGCTTGGCGAGAAGCTGCTCGACCACCACGCGGGGCGAATCGAGCATCTGATTCTCCTGCATCCACTCGTCGTTGAACACCTTGGAGAGATAGCGCTCGCCGCTGTCGCAGAGGATGGTGACCACCAGCGCGTCCGGGTCGCCCAGCTCGCGCGCCACATCGAGTGCCAGCGCCACGTTGAGGCCGGACGACCCGCCGGCGAGAATGCCGTCCTCGCGGGCGAGCCGGCGCGCCATGGTGAGCGCGGTGCGGTCGTTGAGCGAGCGGAACTCATCGATGTACTGAAACCAGACGTTGCCCGGCACTTCGTCGCCGCCGATCCCCTCCACCTTGTAGGGTGCGGACGGACCCGGCGCGCCCTCCCTGGCGACGGAGGCATAGACCGAGCCCACCGGGTCGCCGGAGATGACACGGATCGCGGGATTCTTTTCCTTGAGGAAGCGCGCGGCGCCGCTCACGGTGCCGCCGGTGCCGGCCGCGGCCACGAAATGCGTGATTCGTCCGCCGGTCTGCTCCCAGATCTCGGGGCCCGTAGTGCGGTAGTGCACCTCGGGGTTCACCGGATTGAAGTACTGATCGGCGAGGATGGCGCCCGGCGTCTCGCGCACGATCTGCCGGGCCTTGTTACGGTAGTGATCTGGGTGGTCAGGCGGGACCGCAGTGGGGGTCACGACTACTTCGGCGCCATACGCCTTGAGCAGCCGCACCTTTTCCTGCGACATCTTGTCGGGCATCGCGAAGATGCAGCGGTA
This sequence comes from Gemmatimonadales bacterium, assembly GCA_036279355.1. Taxonomy (NCBI): domain Bacteria; kingdom Pseudomonadati; phylum Gemmatimonadota; class Gemmatimonadia; order Gemmatimonadales; species Gemmatimonadales bacterium. The sequence continues at coordinate 47,176 of DASUJH010000056.1, read as the reverse complement.
GCCGCGGATCGCGCCGGCCATGGCGAGGCCGACGCCGGTGTTGCCGCTCGTCGCCTCGACGATCGTGCCGCCGGGCTTGAGCGCGCCGCGCGCCTCGGCCGCCTCGATGATCGCGAGCCCGATCCGGTCCTTGACCGAGCCACCCGGGTTGGCGTACTCCGCCTTGCCGTACACCGGCGTCCGAATGCCGGCGGCCACCCGTTGCAGCCGGATGAGCGGCGTCCAGCCGATGGTGTCGAGCACCGACTCGTACGGACCGCGATGCTGCGGCTCTCGCATGTGGCGCTACCTTCCCCCCTGGGCGTGACGGAAACGGACGGGCTGCAGGAACGTCGCCGCCACCGAGTCGCCGTTGCGGAGCGCGGGCGCGAACCGGAGGGCGGGTGCCGCGGCGACGGCGGCAGAGTCGAGCGCCGGATATCCGCTCGACTCGGCGACACGGGTGGACTCCGGCACGAGCGCACCCTCTGCGGTAGCGTACAGCCGGAGCACCACGGTGGCATCGACGCCCTGCTGCAGCATTGCCGGCGGATATACCACGGGCGACTCGGCGTTGAGCGCCACGGGCGGCCCATCCACGAGCTGCGCGCGTGCCGGCCGGTCGAACGGCAGGCGCATAGTGCCGTCGTCGCGGCGGGTGCAGGCGGCGGCGAAGGTGAGCGCGGCGAGCGGTAGCGCGAGCCCCGCCGCCGGAATGGCGCGGATCATCCGCGTAAACTATCCGCCCGGTGGGAGGGGCGACACTGCGACCATCTGGCGCTCGGGCGATCCGCGCCTCACGCGCCGCCCGCCCGCCGCTGCAGGTCCGCAAGACGGTTGAGCGCCTCGAGCGGGGTGAGCGCATCGAGATCCAATGCGCGGATCTCCTCGACGACCGGGTGCGGCTCGACCGCGGCGTTTGGTCCCCGCTCCGGGTCGGCGCCGAAGAGGGCGAACTGCCCCGGATCGTTCGGCACGGGCGGCGCGCCCGGCACCACGCGATGGCCGCCCTCCAGCGTCCCCAGCATTTCGTTCGCGCGCCGCACGACGGCGGCGGGCAGCCCGGCGAGTTGCGCCACGTGGATGCCGTACGAGCGGTCGGTGCCACCCGGCTCCAGCCGGTGGAGGAACACCACCGTGCCGCCGGCCTCGCGCACGGCGACGTTGACGTTTCGCGCGTGCGCCAGCCGTTCGGGAAGCTGCATCAACTCATGATAGTGGGTGGCGAACATCGTCTTGCACCCGATCCGGTCATGCAGGTGCTCGGTCACCGCCCACGCGATCGCCACGCCGTCATACGTCGAGGTGCCGCGGCCGATTTCGTCGAGCAGCACGAGACTGCGCGCGGTCGCGTTGTGGAGGATCGCGCTGGTCTCGCTCATCTCCACCATGAACGTGCTCTGCCCGCGTGCGAGGTTGTCGCTCGCGCCGACGCGAGTGAAGAGCCGGTCCACGACGCCGATGCGCGCCGAGGCGGCCGGCACGAAGCTTCCCATCTGCGCCAGCACGACGCAGAGGCCGATCTGACGCAGGATGGTCGACTTGCCCGCCATGTTGGGGCCGGTGACGAGCAGGACCCGTTCCGCCTCGCTGAAGCGGACGTCATTCGGGATGAACGTGCCGCGCGGCAGGAGCCGCTCGATCACCGCGTGCCGGCTCCCTGCGAGTGAGAGGTCGAAGCCGTCGTCCACCTCAGGGCGCACGTACTCATGCGCGGCGGCCAGCTCGCCGAGCGCGCTCCACACGTCGAGCGCGGCGACGGCGCGCGACGTGGCCTGGATGCGGCCGATCGCGTTGCCCACGCTTCCGCGAAGTGCGCCGAACAGCTCCGCCTCCCGCGCGCCGATCCGCTCCTCGGCGCCAAGCACTCGGGCCTCGTAGTCCTTGAGCTCGGGGGTGACGTAGCGCTCGGCGCCCGCGAGCGTCTGGCGGCGTTCGTAGTCGGCCGGGACGCGCGCAGCGTGCGCGTTGGTGACCTCGAGGTAGTAGCCGAACACCTTGTTGAATCCGACCTTGAGCGAGCCGATGCCGGTGCGCTCCCGCTCCCGCTGCTGCAAGGTGGCGATGTACTGCCTGCCGCCGTCGCGGAGCGCGCGCAGCTCGTCCAGCTCGGCGTCGTAGCCACGACGGATAACGTCGCCGTCGGCGAGCAGGGCAGGGGGCCGCTCCTCGAGTGCGGCGGAGAGCTCGGCGGTGAGGTCGGCAAGCGGGTCGAAGTCGCGCGCGATCGTCTCGAGCGCGGCGCTGCGTGCGCGGCGCGCGAGACCGGCAAGCGCCGAGCAGAGGCCGGGAAGCCGGCCGAACGAATCGCGGAGCGCGCCGAGCTCACGCGGGGTGGCGCGGCCCGCGGCCGCCCGGCCGGCGAGGCGTTCGAGATCGCGCACGCCGTCGAGCGCTTCGCGAAGTCGCGCGCGGCCGGTGCCCTCGCCCACGAACACTTCGACCGCATCGAGGCGCCGCGCGATGGCCTCGGTCGCGCGGAGCGGCGAGAGGAGCCAGGCGCGGAGGAGGCGGGCGCCCATGGGCGTCACGGTGCCGTCGATCGCCTCGAGCAGGGTCGAGTTCCTCGCACCGGCGCTGAGCGGCTCGGTGAGCTCGAGGTTGCGCCGGGTCATCTCGTCGAGCCAGAGGTGCGCGTCGCTGCGGCGCACCGTCGGACGCGCGAGGTGCGCGAGCCCCGCGGGCTGGAGGTCAGCGAGATAGCGAAGCAGGGCGCCGGCCGCGCCGACGGCGGGTGCATCGTCCGCGCCGAGGCCGAGCCCATCGAGCGAGGCGAGGCCGAAGCGGCGGGCTAGCTCCTCACCGGCGAGCGACAGGTCGAATTCCCACGGATCGCGGCGGGTGATGAGGAGGCGGTCAGACGGGTTGGCGGAGAAGCGGTCGGCGCCGTCGGCCACGGGCAGCACCACCTCGGCAGGATTCAAGCGTGAGAGCGCTTCGTCGAGCCCGCGCTCGTCGAGCACTTCGAGGACGAACTCACCGGTGCTCAGATCGATGGCGGCGAGGCCGATGGCCCCGCGCACGACCGCCTCGCGCGTGCTGGCGGCCTCGGGGTCGGTGCGCCTGCCCGCGTGCGGACCGTTCCGTCCATCCGTCCGCCCGCCTACTGCCACCATCCAATTGTTCCGCGCCCCGGGGATCCAGCCGTCGGCGAGCAGCGCGCCCGGCGTCACCGTCTCCACGACCTCCCGGCGCACGATACCGCGTGCGAGGCGCGGGTCCTCCACCTGCTCGCAGATGGCGACGCGGTGGCCGCTCGCCACGAGCTGGCGCAGGTAGTCGGTTGCCGCCTTTACCGGCACGCCGGCGAGCGGCACGCCGTCGCCGCGGGAAGTGAGCGCGATGTTGAGCAGGCGGGCGCCCAGGCGGGCGTCGTCGAAGAACATCTCGTAGAAGTCGCCCATGCGGAAGAAGAGGATCGCGTCGGGGTGGCGCGCCTTGATCTCCCGATATTGCTGCATGAGCGGTGTGGTCGCCTCCGAGGCGCGGGGTTCCATGCGGGCCGCGTTTCCGCTCACGGGCCGGCCACCACGAACGGCTTGCCGCCGAACTTGGCTTGCACCGCGGCAAGGTCGGCCGCCGCGGCGGCGCGACTCTGGTATGCGCCTAGGCGGACCTTGAGCAGTCCCTTCTCGCGCGCGACCACCGGGTCGTAGCCGCCTGCCTTGGCCCGGCTCGCGACCGCGTCCGCCATGGCCTGGGTGGCGACGGCGGCGATCTGGATTCGGAAGCGCGCGCTCGCGGGGACCGTCGCCGTAGAATCGGATCGTACGGGCGCGGGCCGGGTCGAGTCCGGCTTCGTCAAGTCGGGCCGGGTCGAGTCGGCGCCCGTTCCGGCGGCCCGGGACGAGTCGGCCCCTGCCAGACCGGCCGGTGCGAGGTTCGCGCAGCGCTGATGGTAGAAGTCGAGCCGGTTTCTGAGCTCGACGTCGTCGTCGCCCAGGCGCGCCAATCCATCGTCGAGCCAACTACAGGCCGAGCGCGGTTCATTCTCGTCGAAGTAGGCGCGGCCGGCCCAGAGCGCGGCCGTCGCAAAGAGCGGTGAGCCGGGATAGTCGAGCCGGATCTGCTCCAGGCTCTTGATGGCGCCCTGGCGGTTGCCGTCGGCAAAATCGAGCTGCGCCAGGCGGAGCAACGCGTCGTCGGCCCAACCGGAGTAGGCGTACTCGATCGCGATCCGCCGGAGGTCGCTGCGCATGACGTCGGGATCGCCCGCGACGGCGGCGGCGGCGTACAGGATCTGGGGGTAGAGCGTATCGCCGGGCGGCGTGGCGTCGAGCACGCCCTGGACGACGGCACGCGCGGAGTCGCCCAGGCCCTCCTGCGCGAGCCGCACGGCGCCGGCAAGGCGGGGCTCGGATTGGGCGGACAGGCATGCGGCCGGACAGGCAAGCAGGAGCCCGAACGCGCACGCGACGCGGACCGCGATGGACCGCGTCATGCCGCCACCGCTGCCCCGGGGGCGAGCTCGAAGGTGAGGTCCTGCAGGATGCCGAGCTCGCCGGAGATCGTGGTGCCCTTGAGCGCGACGTCGGCGGCGACGGTGGCGCGGAGGCCGGCGCGAAGCCGTTCCGGTGGCCACGCGGGCGCCGCCCGCGCCCAGCGCTCGGCTTCCTCCTTGTAGCCGAATATTCCCTGCGGCTTCACGCGGCGCAGCAGATCGAACACCGCGCGCTCGAGCGCCGCGTCGCGAAGGCCGCGGTCGTAGGCGTCGCGCGCGGCGCTCACGCCGACCAGCGCCGTGCCGAGGACCGTGAGCACGCGAACGCCGGAGACGCCCGCTTGGGCCAGCACGGGGCCGAGCAGCCGGCTCGCGCGCGCCGTGTCGCCGGCGAGGATGGCGTCGCGCCAATCCTGCATCGTTTCGCCGTGCCGTACGCCGACCACCTCGCCCACCCGCGCCGCAGTAATCGGCGCGCCCTTGGGGAGCCCGGCCAATTTCTCGATCTCGACCGCGAGCCCGCCCAGCTCCGTGCCCGCGACCCGCACCAGATGCTCGGCCGCCGCCGGCTCGATCGCAATGCCGCGCTGCTCGGCCCGGCGCACGACCCAGCGTGCGGCGCGTTCGGGAGTGAACGGCTCGCACGCGGCCGACACCGCGCCACGCGCGAGCTCTCGGTCCTCGGTGTCATCGCCCGCGCCCTGGACCAGAATGACCACGACGTCAGCCGCCGGCCGCTCGGCGTAGCGCAGGTATGCCTCGCGGACCTTGGGCTTCCGCTTCCAGGCTTCGACGTCGCGAATGACGAGGGCCCGGCGTTCGGACATCATCGGAGGCGTGTGGCAGAGACCGTGGAGCGTTTCGGGATCCAGCTCCGCGGCGGAGCGCTGGTCGAGGTTGAACTCCCTCAACCCGGGGTCCAGCGCCGCGTCGAGGATCGCGCGGATCGCCTCCTCCTTGAGGAGCTGCTCCGGGCCGTGGAGATAGTAGAGCGGCGCGAGCGTCCCCGCCCGAACGGCACGGGAGAGCGCCTCGATCTTCTGCGATGCCATGCGGGAAACTTATCGCCCAAAACAGTGAACGAACATGAGGGCGACCAGCGTCTTGCCGTCCGTGATTTCCCCTCGCCGGATGAGGTCAAGCACGGCCGACCACCTGACCCGGTGCACCTCCATGAACTCGTCCGCTTCGCGATGGTGCTCGGCCCCACTCAGGCCGGTGGCCCGAAAGAGATGGATGCGCTCGTCGGTGAAGCCGGGCGTCGTGTAGATCGTGGTGAGCGGCGTGAGCTCGCCGGCCACGAAGCCCGCCTCCTCCTCCAGTTCGCGGCGCGCGCACGCCTCGGGTGCTTCGCCCGGATCGAGCCGGCCGGCCGGAATTTCCCAGATGAATCCGCCGGCCGCGTGGCGGAACTGACGGATGAGCACCACCTCGGGATCGGGCTCGTGCAGGCTGCCGAACAGCGGCACGACCCCCGCGGCACCGGGATGGCGGATCATCTCGAGCTCGCCGGTCGAGCCGTCGGGAAAGCGCACGGTGTCGACGTCGAGGTTGAGCACGTGGCCCGTGTAGAGCCGGGCCGCGGAAAGAAGCGTCATGGCGCCGGCACTACGACGGGTCCAAGCCCGAGCGCCTCGACGCGCGGCCGGATACGGGTCACGTCGCCCACGATGACGACGGCCAGGTGATCGGGCTGGATGTAGCGGCGCGCGACGCGCTGTACGTCGGCCGCGGTGACCGCGTCGATCCGTGGGGCAAAGTGATCGTAGTAGTCGAGCGGCAGCCCGAAGAGCAGCAGACCGGCGATGCGGCTGGCGAGCTCACTCGTGGTCTCGAAGTCGCCCGGGAGGCCGAGCGTGATGTAGGACTTGGCGCGCCCGAGCTCGGCCGGGTTTACCGGCGACTCGCGGATGCCGCGCAGCTCCTTGAGCAGATAGACGAGCGAACTGTCGGTCACGTCCGTGCGCACCGCGGTGCCCGCGACGAACGGCCCGGGGAGCGGACGGAACTCGAAGCTCGAGCCGGCGCCGTAGCTGTAGCCCTTCACCTCGCGCAGGGTCTGGTTGAGGCGGGAGGAGAAGGAGCCGCCGAGCACGGTGTTCATCACGCGCAAGGCGTAATAGTCGGGATTTCGGCGATCAACGCCTGCGCCGCCGACGGCGATGACGGACTGTGGGGCGGAGGGCTTGTCGACCAGATAGATCGTCAGGCGGGCGGGTGGCCTGACGGGATCGCTGCGGTGTCGCGGCGCAGAAGGGACCGGGGGCTCCCCCGACAAGCACACAGTCGGCTCCGCCCCCGACCCCTTCTGCGCCGCTCCTCGGCGGCCGTTCGGCGCGCACTCGCCGCCCGCCTCCCAACTGCCGAACGCCTGCCCCACCATCCGCGTTGCCTCGGCGAGCGTGATGTCGCCGGCCACGACCATCGTGGCGCGGTTCGGACGATAGTGCTCCCGCCAGAAGCCGCGCACGGCGGCGGAGTCGAAGCCGGATACCGCCGCCGAGTCGCCGTGCAGCGGGCGATGGTAGGGGTGACCGCGCGGGTAGAGAATCGAGGCGAGCGTCTCACCGGCCACGACTTCCGGATCGTCGCGCTCCTGGGTGATGCCGGCAAGGCGGAGCGCGCGTTGGCGGGCCACGTCAGCCGAGTGGAATGTGGGCCGCAGTGTGACGGCCGCCATGAGGTCGAGCGCGCCCGCGAGATTCCGGCGCGGCACCTTGAGGCTCACGTAACTTCGATCCCAGTCCGCGCCGGTCGCGAGGTCGGCGCCGAGGTAATCCGCGGCGGCGGCGATGCCGAATGCGTCGAGCGTGTCGGCGCCTTCGTCGAGCATGCCGGCCGTGAACGAGGCGAGACCCCCCCGTGCGCCGTCGCTCCGGCCGCCGCCCTTCACCAGCAGTGTGAGCTCCACCAGGGGCACCTCGTGCTGCTCGACCACGTACAGTCCGATGCCGTTGGGCAGCCGTCCCCTGTGTACCGCCGGAACGTGCAGGGGCGCGGGCGGGCTCAACACCGGCGGATGGGTGATCGCCGGCGCCTGTCCCGCCAAGGGCGAGGCGACGAGCGCGCCAGCGGCGCAGGCGACCGCCAGCGCGTGATGGACGCGCCGCATCATCGGGCACCTCCATCCTTCGCGGCAAGCTCGCGCTTGCCCTCGGGCACCACGCTCAGCACCGCTTTCGGCGCGCCGAGGTACTGCCGGGCGACACGCTTCACATCGTCCGCGGTGACGGCGCGCAACTGATCGATCCGGCGCTGCACCACGTCGGGTTCCCCCGTGAAGAAGAGCGAGTTGTTGAGTAGATCGGCCTTGGAGCTCACCCGCTCCAGCACATCGAGAAACTGCGACTCGAGCGCGTTCTTTGCCTGTTGCAGATCGTGGGGCGCCGGCCCCTCGGCCGCGAGCTGCGCGAGCAATGGGTCGATCACCGCTTGCAGCTCCGGCAGCGCGTGCCCGGGACGCGCGGTCACACTCACGGTGAAGTCGCCGTCCAGGTGCTTGAGGTCGGGGGCCGCGCTCACGTCGCTCGCGAGCTGCCGCATGTAGACCAGCGGCTCGGTGAGCGCGCTGTTCTTGGCCCCGGCGAGCACGTACGCCAGCACCTCGAGCGGGGCCTGGTCGGGGTCGTTCCGCGGCACCGCGTGCCAGAAGTAGTAGAGCCGCGGAAGCTGTACCCGGTCCTCCAGTACGGCGCTCGTGTCGTGTGCAAGCGAGAACGGCGCCACCGTGGGCCTCGCCACACTGTCGCCGCGCGGGATCGGGCCGAAGTAGTGCGCCACCAGCCGGTCGACCTCCGCGGTCGCGACGTCGCCGGCTACGGCGATCGTCGTGTTGTTCGGCGCGTAGTAACGGCGGAAGAAGTCCTTCACGTCGCCAAGCGTCGCGGCGTCGAGATCGACCATGGAGCCGATGACGGGCCACGAGTACGGGTGGCCCGGCGGATACAGCATGCGCAGCAGGGTCTCGTTCGCGAGCCCGTAGGGCTGGTTCTCGTAGCTCTGCCGCCGCTCGTTCTTCACCACGTCCCGCTGCACGTCGAGCTTGGTGAAGTCGAGCGTCGGCAGAAACCAGCCGGTACGATCGGCCTCGAGCCAGAGCATGAGCGGCAGCGCGTTGGAAGGGCCCGACTCATAGAAGACGGTGCGGTCCTCGGTGGTGTACGCGTTGTTGTCGGCGCCGGCGGCCTCGAGCAGCCGGTCGAACGCCGGGTAGGGCGCGTGCTCCGAGCCGGTGAACATGAGATGCTCGTACAAATGAGCGAAGCCGGTGCGGCCCGGCCGCTCGTCGGCCGAGCCGACGCGCCGGAGCGTGCTCACGGCCACGATCGGCACCGAGTGATCCTCGTGCACCAGCAGCACGAGGCCGTTCGCCAGCGTGTCGGCGGTGTAGGGAACGTGGAGCGGCGGCGCCTGGCTCTGTGCAGAAATGGGGGCGAGCAACGCGAGCGGAGCGCCAAGGAGCACGGCGCCAAGCCGGCGCAGACCGGCAGCGGGTCGAGCGGACATCATGATCTCCGGGCGGAGGCCCCATCGAACACGCTGTGCAGCCACGCGACGGGAACCTTGCAGGCCTCGACGGCCAGATACTCGAGCTCCAGCACGGGGTTGTCCGAGATCGGGCTCGTATCGGTGGGCGACGTATAGGCCACGAGCCCGGTACGACGGGCCTCGAGGCGCAAGCGCAGCATATGAAACGGGTCGCTCACGAGGATCACCCGCTGGTCGTCGCCCAGGCGGTCGGCCACTGCGGTCATCGACGCCGCGGTCGTCCGGCCTTCCGGTTCCGAGACGACGGCGGTGGCGGGCACGCGGCGCGCCAGCAGGTAGCGGCGGCCCACGTCGGCTTCGCTTTCGGTGTCGCCGCGGCCCACGCCACCTGTCACGATGATCGCCGGGGCCAGACCGTCGCTCCAGAGCTCGCGCGCGTGATCCAGTCGGGCGCGGAGCACCGGTGAGGGGCGCCCGTTGTACTGCGCCGCGCCGAGGACCACAATCGCATCGGCCGGCTGCGGATTGTCGAGCTGCGCCACCACGAGCACCAGGACGAAACTGACGGTGTAGGCAAGCGCCGCGACGCCGAGCCCGAGGCCCAGCGCGCGCACCGCCCGGCGCAGCCGGCCGGCGGCGCTACGCATGCTAGAGATCGAACGTCTCGCCATGGCGCGGAATGATGACCTCGCGCACGCCCTCCTCGCGCAGAATCTCCGCCATGGCTTCGAGCGCAGGCGGCTCCCCGTGCACCGCAAACGCGCGCCGGACCGGCCCGCCCAGGCGGCGCACCCACGCGCGCAGCTCGGTCCGGTCGGCGTGGGCCGAGTATCCGCCGATGGTCTCCACCTCCGCACGGCGCTCGTACTCCTCGCCGAAAATCTTCACGGTGCGCGCCCCCTCCTGCAGGCGCCGGCCGAGCGTATGCTCCGCCTGGAAGCCGACCAGGAGCACGCAGTTCCGACGGTCGCCGATGTGGTTGGCCAGGTGGTGAAGAATCCGCCCCGATTCGGCCATGCCGCTCGCGGAGATGATCACCGCGGGGCCCGCGAGCGTGTTGAGACGCTTGGACTCGGCGACGTCGCGCACATAGTGCACCAATGGAAAATCGAACAGCGGCGCGCCGGTGCCCACCAGCCGCTCGCGGCGGTCGAACACCTCGGGGTGCAGCCGGAAAATCGATGTCACGTCGACCGCGAGCGGGCTGTCGATGTAAATCGGCAGCTCGGGCGTTTCCTGTGCGCGCCAGAGCTCGTGCAAGGCGTAAACGATTTCCTGCGCGCGCCCGAGCGCGAAAGCCGGAACGATGATCTTGCCGCCGCGCCCCGCCACCCGCCGCACGATCTCGCCCAAACGTCGGCTGGCGTCGCCCACCGACTCGTGATCCCGGTCGGCGTAGGTCGACTCCACGATGAGCGTGTCGATCGGCCCCGCGGGCGGCTCGGGGTCGCGCACGATCGGAAGGCCCGAGCGCCCGATGTCGCCCGAGAACACGAGGCGGTGCGCGGCCGGCTCGCTCAGCCGCAGGTCCACCGAGGCCGAGCCCAGGATGTGGCCGGCGTCGGTGAACTCGATCGCGAGATTCTTGCGCAGGTGGACGATCCGGCAGTAGGGCACGCCGATCATGAGGTCCTGCACGGCGACGGCGTCGGCGATGTTGTACAGCGGCGCGCACGGCGGGCCCGCCTTGCCGCGCTTCGCGAGGTACTCGGCGTCCTTTTCCTGGATGTGCGCGGCGTCGGGGAGCATGACGGCGCTGAGGTCCCGCGTGGCGGGCGTGGCGTAGATCGGCCCGTGAAAGCCGCGATGCACGAGCAGCGGCAGCCGGCCGGTGTGATCGATGTGGGCGTGGCTCACCACCACCGCGTCCACCCGCCGGGGATCGAAGTCGAGCGCCCCATTCAGCGCATGGGCCTCGGCGCGGTGGCCCTGGAATAGGCCCGCATCGAGCAGCACGCGCGCGCCGGCCGCCTCGAGGTAGTGCATCGAGCCGGTCACCTGGCCCGCGGCGCCCCAGCAGGTGAGGCGGATGCCGCCCATCAGCGGGTCCCGAAGAGTCGGTCGCCGGCGTCGCCCAGACCGGGGAGGATGTAGCCCCTGGCATCGAGCTGCCGGTCGAGCGCCGCCGCGAAGACCGGCACGTCGGGGTGGGCCTTGGCCATTTCGCGCACGCCTTCGGGTGCCGCGACCAGGCAGAGGAACCGGATGCGTCGCACGCCCGCCTGCTTGAGCGCGGTCACGGCGGCCACGCCCGAGCCGCCTGTCGCCAGCATCGGGTCGAGGACGAAGAAGTCCCGCTCCTCCTCCGCGGCGGGCACCTTGAAGTAGTAGTCCATCGGTTTGAGTGTCTCGTGATCCCGCGCGAGCCCGATGTGGCCAACCCGCGCCGACGGAATGAGCTGCGCGATCCCGTCCACCATGCCGAGCCCCGCGCGGAGAATCGGGACCAGGGTGAGCTTCTTGCCCGCCACCTGCCGCCCCGTCATCCGCTCGAGCGGCGTGTCGATTTCCACGGGCTCCGTCGGGAGATCCTTGGTGACCTCGTACGCCATCAGCATCGCGATCTCGCTCACCAGCTGCTTGAAGTCACGGGTGCTGGTGTGACGGTCGCGGAGCAGTGTGAGCTTGTGCTGGATCAGCGGATGGGCGAGGACGGTCAGATTGGGATGGTCGGACCCGGTCGCCGGCATGCAGCAAGATAATCGCGGACGCCTCGCGCGCTCAGGCTGCAGCGCTCAGGGCACCTCGGCCACCACGGCAAGCGCGACGGAGCGGCAGACCTGCTCGCCCGGCGCGCAGACGCTCGCGCGGAGCGTGCCGCGCACCACCCGCCGATGCCCCGGCAGCGTGGCGGCCGGCGGCTCGGCGAAGTAGGCGGAATCGGGGGTCAGGCGGGCGGTGTCGAACCGCAGCAACTTGCCCTCCGGCAGCTCGAGCGCGGGCTTGAGGCGGGCGTTGATCTCGTAGCCCGGAGCGGCGACGAGCGTGAGGCGCATCTCCTCTGAGCGCGGCTCGATCTGCATCGCGAGCGGCTCGGGGGCGCCGGGCTTCCGCGCGGGCGCCGCGCGACAGGCCGCGGCGAGGGTCAAGCCGAGCGCCGCCCAGCGCACCGCCGCCGTTCCCGTCACGATTCGGCCAGCAGCTCCTCGATCCGGTGCTGCCAGAGCTGGTAGTTGCCGTCGCCGACGTGGAACTCGCCGGCGCCCTCGTAGCGGATGCGGCCCTTCTTGTCGATGAGGACGAAGCTCGGCCAAAAGCGAATGCCGTAGAGATTCCAGGTCCTGTCGTCGTTGTCCTGGGCCACCGGATATTCGATGTGGTACTGGCGCAGGGCGCGCTCGACGTTCCCCTTGTCGTGCTCGCCCGAGTAGGGCGGAAACTCCGGCGTGTGAATACCGATCAGCGTGAGCCCCCTGTCGCGATACTCCCGGTCGAAATCCACCAGCGACGGCACGGTGTTGGTGCAGTTGTAGCAGGTGTACACCCAGAAGTTGAGCAGCACCACGCGGCCCTTGAGCGATTCGAGCGTGAGCGGCTGCTCGGTGTTGAGCCAACTCGAGTTGTGCCAGGACGGCGCGGGGCGCGGTGCGGCGGAGGCGACGCCGGGCGAAGGCGCCATGCCCTGAGCGCTGGCCCACGGTGACGACTGGAATGCCAGCGCGCCCATGCCGGCAAAAGCGGTCGAGAAGGCGAGGAGAACGACGGGCTTCATCATGGTGGGCTCCGGCTCGAGGCTCAAAGCTAACGCCGGAACCGGGGAATCGGATTCTCCGCGCCTACGACGCGCCGACGGTCACCGCCGAGGTGAGCGTCACGGTGATCCGCCCGCCCTCCGGAATGCACGCGCCCACCGCGGGCTTGGGAATGCCGCCTTCGCTAAATCCCGCGGTGAGCTCGCGCTGGATGCGAACGCTGGCGCCGCTGACCGGGGATGCTTTGCCCGCCAGCACGAGCGAGTCCGCGCGCGCGCCGATGAAACTCGGCGCCGGGAGGCGGGTCACCTCGAGAATTGCCGTGGCGCCGGCCGGCAGCACCACGGCGGCGCCCTGCGCCACCGGCACAACCACGTTCGCGGTAAAGTGGTCGCCCGGCTGACTGGTGGTGCTGCAGACGCGTGAGCTCGCGGCGAGCTCGACGGCGGTACCGCTCGGCAGCACGCCACCGGTCGGGGTGGGCGCCGGCGCGCTCGGCGGCGGCGCCGGTGAGGTCGAGCCGGAAGCGGTTGACTCAGGCGTGGTCGCGCCGGCCGATGTCGACTCACTCGGCTGCGCACCAGCCGGTGCCGGAGCCTTGGCCGAGGCGGTGTCGGGCGGCCGCGCCGGCGGCGCCCCCGCCGGGTGCGTGCCACCGCGCCGCGCCGGCTTGGTCGGTTCGCGCCGAGTGACCTCCGGCCGGGCGGCCGCGGACGGGGGGACGGCGCTCGGACCCACAGTATCGCGCGCTGCGGCCGTCACCCGCTCCGATGCGGGCGCCGGCTGCTTGAACCGCTCGAGCACGCCGAGCTGGTTCAACCCGCCGAGCAGACCGGACAGCGCCGCCGCAAGCGCGGCCACCGCCGTGATCATTCCCGGCAGCGTGTTCCACCACCTCGGGCCCTTCGGTTCATCCGCCATGGATCAGGCTCGCTCGCTCTCTCTCGGCGGGGTTGATTGCAGCCAAGGCACCGCTCCCGTGCATCGTCGAGCCTGCCGGCCTGGATGGCGGTGTCTCATGTCACGGAACCGCCAAATCGCCCGCGGCGGTTGACAACCCTCCCGCGCGGCAGTCCCTTGAGCCATCCTCTTCGACGTCCCTCCGGGAGCCCCCATGCCAGTGCAACTCTTCGACTCCGAAACCGGCCGCAGCCTCGGCACCCTCTCCGATCAGCAGTTTCAGGAATTGGCGGATGAGCTGGAGGAGGAGTCGCCGGAGGACCGGGACTACTATCTGAGCGGCGATACGGTGGACATGATGGAAGAGGATGGCGCCGACGCATCGCTGGTGGCTCTGCTGCGCTCGGCGCTCGCGGGGCGCGAGGGCGCCGACATCCGCTGGAAGCGGGTATCGTGAATCGAAAGGGCCCGCTCGCGCATGGCACGAGCGGGCCCTTTCGATTCCGGATTGCGCTTAGCGGCGCCGCCCCCGCCCGCGCCGGCGTCGGGCCGCGGCCGCGGCCTTGAGCTGGCGTGCCTCACTCGGTTTCACGTAGTGACGCTTCCGCCGGAGATCCTGGAGGATTCCCGACTTCTGCACCTTCCGCTTGAACGCCTTGAGGGCGAACTCGAGGCGATCGGTCTCACTCAGCGTGACTTCGATCATGGTGACGTTGCCGCTGCCGGGCCTAACGGCCCAGCTTGACGACGTTTTCGGCGGCAGGGCCCTTGGTGCCCTGAACGATATCGAACTCCACGCGCTCGCCTTCGGCCAGCGACTTGAAGCCCTCGCCCCGAATCGCAGAGTGATGCACGAAGCAGTCCTTCTGGCCGTTCTCCGGGGTGATGAAACCGAACCCCTTGGCGTCGTTGAACCACTTCACGGTACCGGTCGTACGCATTGCCATGCTCTCCTGTTCGTGCCTGCCGCCCGCACGTGGGCTCGGTTCCCGTGGAGAACGAAAAGAGGGGCGGCGCGAATGCCAGCCCCTCGTACGTTCCGGAACCCGTCCGCGCCGGACGGCGCGTGAATCGCAGACCGAAGCTAAGTACGGCCCCCCCGCTTGGCAATGGGCGCCCTGGCGGACTCCCCGGGCGCGCGGTACCGTCGAGGACGGCATCCGTACCCCGTCGTACCACATTCCATGCCCGGGAGAGCATATGGCCGAGTCCGCCGGTCTCAACGGTTTCTCGAATCCGTTCGTTCGCGCCACCGCGGTCGGCACCATCCTGCAGGTCATCATGGTCGTCGCCGGCCACACGAATCCGTCGATCGCGCGGCTCTTTCCCGTGCTCGGCACCGGCATCGCGGGAGTCGCGGGACTCCTGAGCGCACTCTGGAGCCGCGGGGCGCCGATGGGCGCCGCAGCGGGCGGCGGGGCTGCGGTCGGCGGGATCTCGGCGGTGCTGGGCGTACTCGTGTCGATCGGCTTGGGTGACGTGCCGGCGAGCACGCTGGGCATCGCGGCGGTGAGCTCCGGGCTGGCGGGCGGGCTTGGCGGACTGGTGGGCCAGTTGTTCGGGCGGAGTGCGCGGGTGTAGTTGGCGCGAACGCCGCCACGGCGACCACCGTTACGGCGAACGGGGCCGCGCGCGGTCAGCGCAGGTATCCCCAGTTGTGCAGGCGATCGCTGTCTTCCAGCCAGCGGTCGCCGATGTCTTTCCGGTAGTACATGTTCGGGATCATCACGTTGTCGATGCGCGCGTACGCCTGCCGCTGCGCCTGCTTCATCGTGGGTCCCTGGCCCACCACGATGAGCACGACGCCCGACGTGCCCGTCACCAGCCACTCGTTGTCCACGCACTTCACATCCTCGATGTGGACCCCCTCGCGGTTCGGCTTCTTGAAGATGATCAAGGCATCCTTCGAGCTCCGCTCGAAGGTCTCGTTGTCCTTGAATGGAAAAGGCGGCACGACCACCCGCACGCCCACATAAAATCCGCTCCGGGTCTTGAAGCGGTTGATCGAGCCCTCGGCGAGCTGGTAGAGAAAGTCCCCGATCGGCGTGCTCATCCCTTCCTGCTGGATGCTGATCGTGGGATAGCCGAAGCGCGAGGTGAACTCGAGCGGATAGATGCCGTTGCTGTTCACGATGCAGTTCACGTCGATGTAGCCGACGTAGCGCTCCTTCCGGAGCTTCGCCTCCATTTTGAACAGCGTGGCCTGGAAGATCTTGTTGGATTCGGACCAGAACATCGAGGTGCCCATCTCGCCGGTGGAGGGGCCGATGTCACCGGGGAAGAGCTTCTTGTGCTCGAAGTTGACGCAGATGGGATAGACGAACTCGTCACCGTTGAAGAACGCGCCCGTCGCCACTTCCACGCCCACGATCCGCCGCTGGAGCTGGAACTCCTTGATCCGCTCGGCCCAGGCGCGCTTGTAGTCCTCCAGCACCTGGATCACGTCCTTGCCGTCCTCGTCCTCGCCCACGAAGAGCAACTGCTTCATGTTCTGCGCCTCGCCGCTGGGCTTGATCACATAGCGGGTCGGGTTGGTGCGCACATAGTCGATGGCGGTGTCGAACGAAGTGAAGTTCTCCTGCGGGATGATCGAGACGCCGGAGCTCTTGAGCTCCTGCTGGCCGAACGCTCGGTCGTCCTCCAGCCGGTCGGTGTAGGGCGTGCCGCCCACCACGAGCTTGCCCTGCTGTCGGAGTCGCTGGGCGTGGGTGCCCTGGCCCAGCACGTCGTCGAAGACGATCAGATCGGCCCAGTCGACCTCCGCCTCCCAATCGTCGACCTTGGGCACGAAGCCGTCGGTGATCTCCTGCTCGTCGGGGCTCGCGATGCAGTACCGGACGTTGTGCCCCTCCTTCACCGTCTGCCACGCGATGTCGCCGATAAGGCCGTCGAGTGAGACGAAGAGAATGTTTCTTGGAGGCATCGAGGCTCGAGGCGGAGGATGGGCGGAAATAAAGCAACTCTCAGGCCAGCCCTAGCGGAATCGCCATTGCGGGGTAATGTAGGGCGGAGACTCCCATGCCCTACGTCCTGCATTGGTGGTACGCGGTGCCTCCCTCGGTCGCCGACGCGCTGGCCCTCGCCGCGTCGAGCGATCGCGTGCGCGCGCCGGCTTCGCCAACGACGCCAGCCGCGCCGTCCGGCTCGGCCGCGCCGGAGCAATCGGACGCGGAGAAATCCGCGCGCGAGCGATCTGCGTCGGAGCGGTCCGCGCCGGATGCGCAGCCGCTCGCGCTCGCGGGGGACGAAGGCACGCTCGGAGCGCTCGCGCCGTAGCCCGCGGGCCGGCGCGCTATCTTGCGCCGATGGCCAATGCTTCTGCTGCTTCTGCCCGTGCGCGAGCTCTGAGCGGGCGGCTCGTCGTGTGGGCCAGCGGCGCGGGTGCCATTGCCGTTTGCGCTACGGCCTGCGGTCCCCCTCGCGCGGCTCCCCCGCTGCCGAGCGTCACCACCACGCAACCCGTTACGTTCAAGCCGGTCTCCTTCGCCATCCTGCAGGACTACGACAAGGGCACGAGCCTCGACTCGGTCGCGCGCGACTTCGCGCTCATCCGCACGCTCGGTGCCGACACCTGGCGCGGCAGCTTTGGCTGGGACGACTACGAGCCCGCGCGCGACAGTTTCGATTTTGCGTGGCTGCACCGGTTCGCCGACACGGGCGGGCGCGCGGGCATCACGCTTCGCCCCTACATCGATTACACGCCGGCGTGGGCGGCCAACGGCGGCAGCGGCGACAGACGGGACTGGAATGACCCGCCGCGGAGCCTCGACGACTGGTATCGGTTCATGTTCCGCCTGGCGGGCGAGCTCGGGCGCCACCGCAACGTCGTCTCCTACGAGATCTACAACGAGGAGAACGCCTCGCTCTGGTGGGACGGGACGCTCGAACGGTATGCAGCGGTGCTCGAGCGGGCGGCGCGGGCGGTGCGCGCCGCGAACCCGCGGGCGCGGGTCTTCGCGGGCGGGCTCGTCACACCGGATGCTGATTGGGCCGAGGCGAGCTGCGATGCGCTGCGCGGCGCGCTGAGCGATTCGCTGCACGACGGGCGCAGCAATCCGCCTGGCGGCTACGCGAACAATGGCGCGCCCGTCGTGGCGGTGCCGCTCCATGCCTACCCCGAGACGTGGACACCCGAGTCGGTGACGGTGGAACGTTACCTCGATGCAGGCTACCGGAATCGCTTTCTGCCCGTCGTGCGGTCGAGCTGCGACGGCGCGCCGGTGTGGCTCAACGAGGTAGGCTATGCCACTTCACGGGACCACAGCGAGCGCGACCAGGCCGCGTGGTGGGCGCGGGCCATTGCCACTTTCCTGGCCGATTCGGCGGTAGAAGAGATCGGCATCTACCAACTTCACGACCAGCGGCCGAGCGCCGAGGTGATCGGGGAGTCGGAGAACCGGCACCTGGGCCTCGTGCGGCTCGACGGCACGCCCAAGCTCGCGTTTCACACCGTGCGATTGCTCCTGCAGCTGCTCAACGTGGGCAGGATCGGCGTGGTGGACGACGCGGTGACCGCGACGGTGATAGCGGGTGCGGCGGGCCGCCTGCATGCGCACCTCTTCGTGCGGCCGGACGGCCGGCGGGTGCTCCTCGTGTGGGATGAGAGCGGGCGCCCGACCGTGCAATTGCGCGTCGCGAGCAGTGCGCGGCGGGGCACTGACTCGGCGGGCGGCGGGGCCGGGCGCGCCGTTGCCACCGAGTACGCGCTTGACGGCACCGGCACGGCGTATCCGAGGTTCGACGGGACGACATTGGACGGCGTGCAGCTCGTGGCGGGCGTGCCGCGGATCTTCATTTTCTAACGCTGACGCGGTCGGTGCCGCTTCGTCTCCGCGTCGGGTTCGCCGCGCTTGCCAAAGCCCCGGCGGCGCTATTTATTCGCTCTCCCTTGGCACCCCGGGCCAGGTAGCTCAGTTGGTAGAGCAGCGGACTGAAAATCCGCGTGTCGGCGGTTCGATTCCGCCCCTGGCCACTGCATCTCCGATGATCCGTGCCGCGAACCGCGCGTGCGCTCGGCCCCCGTCAGAGCGACTTGAGATACTCCACCAGATCCGCCTGCTGCTGGCTCGTCAGGTTGAGTCCCTTCCGCTCATTGTACCGCTCCACCACCGCCTCGAGCGTCGGCGCGACGCCGTTATGGAAGTACGGCGCGTGCTGCCAGAGCCCGTGGAGCGGCGCCGTGCGGTACATCTTCGTCGCGCTGCGCGACGCGTAGCTCGGCGCGCCGTTCGGCTCGGGCTCGCTCACGACGTCGGATGGCGGATGCAGCCGGACGTTGGCGTCGGTGAGCAGTGATCCGGTATGGCAGCCCCCGCAGCCGCCGGGGCCGTTGAAGACCACCGCGCCTCGCGCGGCCGCCGCGGCGTCGAAGCTTCCGGCGGGCGGCGGTGGCGCGGCAAGGCTCAATTGGTACGCCTGCAAGGCGGCGAGCTTGGCCGAGACGAGATCGGGCGGCGTGTTGTTGACGTTGACGCCGATCCGCGAATCGCTGAACGTGCCGTGCCCGTGCATCTGGGTCACCGCCACGTAGCGGTTCCAGTACGCGACGTCGGTACCGTCGCCGGTGACGGTGATCCGATTGATCCCGGCGAGACCGTAGGCCGGAGGGATGACCTGCGGCCCGTTCTTGCCGTCGAAGTTGAAACGCGGGTCGTACTTTCCCGGTCCCCACGAGTTGTACACCGCCCTCTGCGCGGCCGTGAGCGCCGGCGAGAGCGCCACGATCGCACCGACGTTGAGATCGTGATTCGGCCACCCGTCGAGCCGCTGGCCGATGCCCGGCGCGAACGAGTTGTCGACGTTCGAGTGGCAGAGCGCGCAGGTGATCCCGACGTGTGTCAGCGTGTCCTTCCCGTTCACCGTCTCCACGGTGCCCTTGACGCCCACCACCGCGTTGAGCTTGAGCAACGCCACCGTCGTCGCGGGACTCGTGAGGCTGATCGATCCGGCCTCAATGCCCTGCACCACCGCCGCGGGCAATGCAGCGGCATCGACCTTCAAGCCGACCGCGAGCGCGGTGGTCGGGTCCACGCCTTGCTCGATCACCTCGTGCATGCGGAGCGTGTCGGTCCAGAAGCTCTCGTCGCCGAAGGTGTCGAACCGGAAGATGTCCTTGCCCTGCGCCAGGGCGTCGGGCGACGGCGCCGTCGGGCCCTCGTTGCCGTTGCATGCCGCAAGGGCCGCGACCGCTCCGGAAAACGCGAGCCCCGTGAGCGTGCGTCGAATCGCATTCATGAGCTAGTCTCCTGGAAGAACCGCCTGGGGCGGCGGTCAGCGGCCGAACTCAACCGTCGCGATGTGCCAATCTCAGGAACTCATCCCTGAGCCACCTGCTCGGTGAGGCGCGCCTGCACCTGGGGGCACCGGGCGAACACCTCGACGGGTGTGTCTCGCGAATCGGGGCTTCGATCACGCGGCTCGTGAGACTGACTGGACTGGGTGAGGGCAGCCGCCGCGCGGTTGCCGGCGTGGGGGTCTCCGTTAGCGAGGTGGCGCCGCTGCTCTCGTGGGGGTTTGACATGGGCTCGCTCCATGGGGTCGAGCCGCACGGTAAGGAGCGGTTCCGTATTTGTCAAGTATTTCATTGACAATCGTTGCAAGGCTGAACCGGTCATGCTATGATGCAGGGCATGCCGAGGAGGACACCGTGTCTGTAACACCTTGGGATAGCAGATTTTTCGAGAGTACCAGAGGACGCGTCCTCGCGCTCCTCCGGCGGGGTAGCCGCACGGTCGATGAACTGGCGGCCGAGCTCGGCCTCACCGACAACGCCGTCCGCACTCACATTGCCTTGCTCGAGCGGGATGGCTTGGTGGAGCAGCGCGGCCTGCGGCCCACCGGCGGCAAGCCCGCCTACGCCTACGAGGTCACCGTCGAGGCAGAGCGCCTGCTAACCAAGGCGTACATCCCGGTACTTACCCAGTTGGTGGGCGTGCTGGAGGAGCGGCTGACGGCAGAGGGGTTGAAGAACGTGCTGCGTGAAGTGGGCAGGCGGCTGGCCGCCCTACACCGCTCGGCCCCGGGCGACGTGCGCGCGAAGGCCGAGGCCGCGGCGGCGGTGCTCAATCAGCTCGGCGGCGTCGTCGAGGTCGAAGAGACGGCGGACGGTCTGGCGCTCCGGAGCCGGAGCTGCCCGCTGGCCGACGCCGTGCGGTCACACCCCGCGACCTGCCAGGCCACCGAGAGCATGGTGGCCGAGCTGGTCGGGGTGCCCGTGCGTGAGCGATGCGAAAAGGGCGAGCGGCCGAAGTGCAGGTTCGAGCTGGGGGCGCCACCCGATCAGGGTCCGGCCGTCAACCCCAGCGCGGCTGCTCGTCGGGGCTGATGCCCAGCGAGAGCTTCCCCACTATCTCGTGGGTGAGCAGCGAGTTGGCTGGGTGAATCCGACCCAATCGCGCGTCGCGGAACAGCTGCTCGAACGGTCCCTTCCGGAAAATCCCGAATCCACCCGCGAGGTCGAATGCCTGGTCGACCACCCGCCACGCGCCCTCGACCGCGTGGTGCTTGGCGGCGAAGATCTTGACGATCCACCCCGCGCCGTAATTGACGCCCGCCGACCACTCCTCTGCGACCCGGTCCAGGTGCGGCCCGATCGCCTCGAGCTCGAGTGCCATGTCGGCCACGCGGTGTTGCACTTCCGGGTGGTACGCCATCGGGCGTGACACGGCGATCGAGCGCTTCCGCTTGACCGAGTCCAGCGTGAGGTCGAAGGCCCGCTGCGCCATCCCGTAGTACACGTTGCCGAAGCCGAGCAGCGCCCACGCGAAGATCCCGAGGATAAAGGCGTCGACCCCGGCCGCGCCCGGGGGCAGGATCCGCGCGATGAAGCGCTCCGGCACGAAAGCGCCGTCGAGCACGGTGTCGTCGCTCTGGGTGGCCCGCATGCCCATTACGTCCCACGTCTCCATGATGGAGCACCCCGCGGTATCGCGCGGCATGAAGGCATGGACGATCTTGGGCGCGGCCGGGTCGCTCATATCCATCCCATGGACGCCGAGATAGGTCCAGACCGGCGTCAGGCTGCCGAAGGACTTTCGGCCGTGATACCGATACCCGCCATCCACCCGCTCGGCCCGCGTGGTGGAGAGCAGGACGGGGATATCGTTGCCCGATTCCGCGTGCCCCGCGGCGAGCACCGCGCCATTCGCGGTCTCGCGCAGGAGCCACTCGAGCGAGCGGTCGCCGGCGCGCCAGAGGTCGGCGACAAGCCCCGTCCAGTAGATATGCATGTTGACGGCGAGGGCAGTGGCGGGTGCGTAGTAGGCGAGCCGGCGCTGCTCCCGGGCCACGTGCGCCAGCGACATGCCCTGTCCGCCGAGCTCCTCCGGCACGGCGATCGTGAGATAGCCCGCGTCCCGCAGCTCCTCGAAATCCTCCGTGAAGAAGCGGTTCTCGCGGTCGTAGACCGGCGCGCGCTCGAGACAGCGGGCGAGGAGTGCGTCGGATAGAACGGACTTGCCGGTCTCCTGCGGCGCCGGCGCGGACGCATCGGCCCGTCCCTTCGGCGGCATCGCGCCCGGGCGTGCTTCGGCGGTCGCGGTCATCGGATCCTCCTGGTTGAGGCTCTATCGCTGGGCTCAGGCTCTACCATATGGAGAAAGGCGGGAAACCGCAGCCGGACGGCTCATGGCTTTCCGGCGTTTGCTCGCCCGCTGACCGCACGGTACCTTGCGGGCGAACTTCCCATCCACCGGCGGCTGCCTCGAACCGACGTCGAGGCGTGGTTATGAACGATACCGGAGAAGTGACCCGTCTACTGGCCGCGCTGAGCGATGGTGACGGGTCGGCGCTCAACCGGCTCGCTCCCATTGTGTACGCACAGTTGCGCCGGATGGCACACCGCGAGCTTCGGGGAGAGCGGACCGGACACACGCTCGGCACGACGGCCCTGGTCCACGAAGCTTACCTCAAGCTGGTGCGCCTCGACCGCCTCCAGTGGCGCGATCGGGCCCACTTCTTTGGGGTCGCGGCGGGCGCCATGCGGCGGATCCTGGTGGATCAGGCGGCCGGCCGGAATGCGCAGAAGCGCGGCGGCGGGCGGCGCACTCTTCCGCTCGACGACGTGATGCCGCGCGACGCGGTGCCGCGCGACGCGGTGCCGCTCGCCGCCGCGCGGCCCGAAGAACTCCTCGCGCTCGACGAGGCACTGGAGCGGCTCGCCGCCCTGAGCCCGCGGCAGAGCCGCGTAATAGAGTGCCGCTTCTTCGCGGGCATGAGCGTCGAGGAAACGGCGGAGGCACTCGGCGTGGCACCCGCGACGATAAAGCGCGACTGGACGGTGGCTCGCGCGTGGCTGCACCGGGAGCTCAGCGCGTGAGCGGCCGTCGCCTGGGCGATCTGTTCAACGTGTTCCGGCGCCGCGTCGCGCAAACGACCAGTGCGGCATCCGCCACTGCGGGATCGCCGAATGCGGCATCTGCGAGCCCGGCAGCCCCGCCGAGCGGGGCGTCCGCCTCGGCGCGCTGGGAGCGGGTGCAGGACCTGCTCATCGCCGCCATCGAGCTGCCATCGGGCGCGCGCGGAGCCTATCTGGACCGCGAGTGCGCGGGCGACGCGGCACTCCGGCAGGAAGTCACCGCGATGCTCGCCGCACACGAGACGCCCGGCATCCTCGACCACGCGCCCGGCAATGTGACGGCCACGGTGCCGGCGCCTTTTCCCTCAACGGGCGTCGTCTCCCACTACCGGGTGCTCGAGAAGCTCGGCGTCGGCGGCATGGGCGTAGTCTATCGAGCCCGCGACGAGCGCCTCGGCCGCACCGTCGCCCTCAAGTTCCTGCATCCGTTTCTTGTCGATGACGAGCAGGCCAAGGAGCGCTTCCGCGTCGAGGCGCAGGCGGCTGCCGCGCTCGACCACCCGAACATCTGCACCATCCACGAAATCGGCGAAACCGCCGATGGCCAGCTCTTCATCGCGATGCCGTTCTACGAGGGCACGACCCTCAAGGCGCGGTGCGCGGAAGGCGCGCTCCCGCCACCCGAGGCCATCAGCGTGGCCGTGCAGGCGGCGCATGGGCTCGCCCAGGCGCACGACCGCGGGATCGTCCACCGCGATATCAAGCCGGCGAACCTGATGCTCACGGCGGACGGCGTGCTCAAGATTCTCGATTTCGGCGTGGCCAAGCGCACCGACGTGGCGCTCACCAGGCCGGGCATGGCGCCCGGCACGATCGCCTACATGAGTCCCGAGCAGGCGCTGGGTGAGCCGGTGGATGGCCGCTCCGACATCTGGTCGCTCGGCGTCGTCCTGTTCGAGATGCTAGCCGGCGAACGCCCGTTCCGGGGCGATCACGAGCAGGCATTGATGCACGCCATCGTTCGGCTCGACCCCGCGCCGCTCCACACTCGGCACCCCGGCGTCTCACGCGAGCTCGAGCGCATCGTGCGACGAGCGCTCGCCAGGCGCCGCGAGGATCGCTATGGCAGCGCGCGCGAATTCGCCCAAGACCTGGAGAGTGCGCGCGCCGATGGCCTCTCCACGCGCACCGCGCGGGCGGCCCCTGCCGGCGCGGTGCCGGTCGAAGGCGAGCGGCGCCGGATCGCGGTGGCCGTGGCCACGGTCGCGGGGCACGCCGACCTGATCGAGCGGCTCGCACCCCGCGAGGCCGACGATGTGTTGCGCCACATCGAAACCGAGGCACGGGCCGTGGCGGACCGGCACGAAGGCGTCCTCAACCGGTGCTCGGCCGACGCGCTGGTGCTGCTGTTCGGCGTGCCGGTGGCACACGAGGACGATCCGCTTCGCGCCGTGCGCGCGGCGGTCGAGTTGCACCAGCGGATCGAGCAGTTGAGCGAAAGGTTCGCAAGCCGCGACCGGCAGGTGCTTCGGCTTCAGATCGGCCTTGACGCCGGCGCGAGCATCGTGCGCCCGGCCGGAGGCCCACTCGAGGAATTCCGGTTGGCGGGAGCACCCGCCCAGGCGGCGGCGATCCTGGCTGCCCACGCGGCGCCGGGCACCACCTGGATCAGCGCTGAGTGCGAGCGGCTGATCCGGCCCTACTTCGAGAGCGCGCCGCGCGCACCGGTGGCGATACCGGGGCGGACCGATGCCGCACCCGCGTTTGAGGTGGCTCGGCCGACCGGCTTCCAGAGTCGCCTCGAGGCGGCCGAGCGCGGGGGCCTCACGGCCTATGCCGGGCGCGATGGAGAGCTGGCGGCGCTGCGCGGCTTCTTCGATGCGGCGAGCCATGGCGCCGGCCGCTGCGTGATCGTGGCGGGTGAAGCGGGGCTCGGCAAGAGTCGCCTGCTGCACGAGTTTCGCCAGGAGGTCGACCGCGACGGCGTCACCCTGCTCCAGGGCCGGTGCCAGGCGTACGGCGGTGGCACCGCGTACCTGCCATTCGTCGAGGTGCTGCGCGGCATGCTTCGTCTGGAGCAGGTGCACGCACCCGAGGCGGAGCCGGACGCCGTGGTTCAGGCCATCCGCGGAATCGGGGCCGAGCTGGAGGAATTCATCCCATTTTACCTTCACCTTCTTTCGCTCACGAGCGAGCGCCACCCGATGCCGCGGCACCTGCAGGGCGAGCAGTTCCGCCTCGCGATGCAGGAGGCGCTCGCCGCGCTCATTACCATCGCAGCCGTTCGTCGGCCTGCGGTGATACTCCTCGAGGATTGGCACTGGGCCGACGACGCCTCCGATTCGGTGCTGCGCCAGATGGCCGAGCTCCTGTCCGCCCATTCCGTGCTGGTGGTGGTGACCTGCCGGCCCGATCATCTACCGGAGTGGGGGGACCTGGGCCGCCTCACGGCACTCGAGCTCCGGCCACTCGATCAGTCTGCGTCGCTCGCCGTAGCGCGGGCCGTCCTGCGGGTTGACCGGGTGCCCGACGAGCTTGGCGCGCGGCTGCACGAGCGGACCGGCGGCAATCCCTTCTTCCTGGAGGAGATCTGCCATGCGCTGCTCGAGGAGGGCGTGATCCGCGTCTCCGGCCGCGAGGTGATGCTGACGGGCGCGGCCGAGTCCCTCCAGCTCCCCGACACCGTGCAGGCGGTGATCCGCACGCGGCTGGATCGCCTCGATCAGGATGCGCGCGGGGTGCTTCGCCTCGCGTCGGTGGTCGGCCGCGAGTTCACCCGGAGCCTGCTGGAGCACTCACTTGCGGGCGGCGGCCGGCTCTCCAACGCGCTCCAGACGCTCAAGACCACCGGGCTGATCCAGCAGATCCAGATCGTGCCCGAGCCGGCCTACCGGTTCAAGCACGTGCTGACGCAGGAGGTCGCCTACGCGAGTCTGCTGGAGCACCAGCGGAAGGAGCTGCACGGCCGGGTCGGGGTCGCCATCGAGCAGCTTCCCCGCGAGCGCATGCGCGAGCACCTCGACCGGCTTGCGCATCACTTCGGGCGGGCGGAGGAGTGGGACAAGGCGGTACGCTACGGGATCCAGTCGGCCGAGCGCGCTGCGGCGCTGAGCCAGTTCGCCGAGGCGCTCGAGATGCTCGAACGCGCTGAGGCATGGCTCGCGCGACTGCCCGACGACCCGGAGCGCCGCCGGACCCTGTGCGAGATTCTGCTCCGGCAGGAGCGGATGTGCGAGACACTCGGGCTACGCGGACGCCAGCAGCGGATCGTCGATCAGCTCGTGGCGCTGCTCTCACCAGGCGGGGACCCCGCGGCATTGGCCGAGGTGTATCTTCGGCGCGGCGACGTGTGCACCTTGCTCCGGCGATTCGACGAGGCCGAGGAGGCGTTGCAGGCATCGCTCCGGATGCGGCGGGAGCTCGGCGACACCATTGGCCAGCGCAACACGCTGCGCAGCCTCGGCCTGCTCCGCTGGCACGCGGGCCGAAGCGAGGAGGCGTTGCCCTACATGAATGAGGCCCTCGCCATCGATCGCGCCGACGGCAACCTTGAGGCGACGGTCGGCGACCTGTCGAACCTTGGGCCGGTGCTCAAGGGCCTGGGCCGGTATTCCGAGGCGCGGCGCGCGCTGGAGGAGGCGTTGGCTCTGGTCGAGTCCGCCGGACGTTCCGACTCAGGTGCCTCCGCCGACACCGGCGACCTCCCGCTCAAGCAGTCGTACATCCTGCAGAACCTCGCGAACATCCACCGCGAGCTCGGCGATCCTGCCCTTGCGCTCAAGTATCTGGAGCGCGCCGCCGCGCTCGCGGTCGCGAAGCGCCTGCCGATCCAGCTTTCGTACCATTACACCGCCGTCGCGCACCTCACGCTGCAGAACGGTGCGATCGACGACGCCGTACGGTACTACCAGGACGCGGTCGAGCTCACCCGGAAGGCGCGATATGCCCCCGGCCTGTCGCAATCACTTCGCTTCCTGGGTGAGGTCGAGCTGAGCCTCGGGCGCCGTGCCGCCGCCCTGCCGCACCTGGAGGAGGCGGCGATCCTGTTCGCGCAGCTTCAGGACCGCGATGGCGAGGGGGCGATGTGGACCCGGATAGCGGAGATCCACGAGCGCGCGGACCGGATCCCCGACGCCGTAGGGGCGTGGAGCCGCGCGCTCGCGCTCAGGCGCGATGCCGGCGATCGCGCCGGAGCGCTCATCGCGCTCGAGGGACTCGCGCGTTCCACCCGCCGCCACGCCACCGAATCCTCCCTCGCGCTGGTGCACTACCGCGAGGCGGCGCAGCTCGCTCATGAGCTGGGTGACGGGCCGGTGGAGGGCCGGGTGCGAAACACGATCGGGATTCTGGAGTGGGAGCGCGGAGCGCACGAGGGCGCACTGGCCGAGTACGAGCGTGCGCTCGCGTTGTTCGAGGCGCTGGGCGATGTGCCGAGCCACGGGCTCATGCTCAACAGCATCGGGGTGACGCTCAAGGCACTGGGACGCCGCGCGGAAGCGCGGCGGCGGCTGGAAGCGGCGGTTCTGCGCCACCGCGCGACCGGCCAACGCCTGCTCGAGGGGCACGCGCTCGCGGCCCTGGGCGACATCCACCTCGAGTCGGCCGAGGCCGCGGAGGCGGAGGACTGCTACGCTCGCTCGCTCGAGATCCGCCGCGAGCTGGGCGACCGAGGAGGCCAGGGCTGGATGCTGGCGCAGCTCGCGCGGGTCGAGCTCGCGCGCGGCTTCACCGACCGGGCGCGCACCCTCGCCGCGGAGGCGGCGGCCATCGCCGTCGAGTGCGGCGACCTGGCGTTGCGAGAGCGTTGCGCAAGGTTCAGGCTGTAGTCGAAACTTGGTACCAGGAGGAAGAGATGCCGAGATACCTCATCGAACGCACGGTCGGACACCTCGAGAAGGACGAGCTCGAGGCGGCCGCGCACCGCTCGCTGGACGTGCTGGACACCATGCCCGAGGTGGTCTGGATCCGGAGCTACGTCTCCGATACGGACGGAAAGATCTATTGCGAATACGACGCACCGAGCCCCGACTCGGTCCGGGAGCACGCGCGGCGCGCAGGGATCCCGGTCGACCGGATCTCGGAAGTCACGCTCGAAATCAGTCCGGCGATGTTCCGGTAGGGGCGCAGGAGACTGCGGCCGCGGAGCGGCTCATAGCACGACCGCGCTCACCAGCCACGGGTCGCCCGGCTGAACGTCCGCTTCGGGCACCCGGGGCGATTCGGCGAAGTACGACTCGAGCCGCTCGGGCTCCATCGCCGGCGCGAAGTAGTGCCCCTGGCCCAGCTCGCAACCGAGCACGGTCAGCGCCGCCCGCTGCTCGGCGCGCTCGATGCCTTCGGCCACGGTCCTGAGCTTGAGCGTCTGACCCAGCCCGATGATCGCGCGGGCCAGGGCTACCTTTTCGATCCCCTCGCCCACGTCGTCCACGAACGGTTTCGCGATCTTGAGGATGTCGATCGGGAACTGCCGCAGGTAGCTGAGCGACGAGTAGCCGACGCCAAAGTCATCGATCGCGAGCCGAACCCCAAGTTTCTTGAGCTCGCGGAGGCGCTGGAGGACCGCCGGCGTGTTCTGCATCAGAACGCTCTCGGTGATCTCGAGCGTCAGCATGGCCGGGTTCACGCCCGATGTGGTGAGCGCGCCGCGGATGCTCTCCACAATTTCGCGTTCATGGAGCTGGCGACCGGAAATGTTGATCGCCATCGTGAGCTCGAGATCGGAATGGGCGAACTGCCAGCGGCGGAGCTGCGCGCACCCCTCGCGCAGCACCCAGTCCCCGAGCTTGAGGATGAGCCCGGTCTCCTCGGCCAGCGGCACGAAGTGCTCGGCGAGGAGAAGGCCGTAGCGCGGGTGGTTCCAGCGCACCAGCGCCTCGACGCCCCGCACGGTGCCGCTCCGGAGGCAGACGATCGGCTGGTAATGCAGCACCAGCTCCTCGCGCTCGACCGCCGCGCGCAGCGCCGACTCCCGCTCGAGCCGTTCGCGCACGTCGTCGTACATCTCCGTCTGGTACGTGGCCGAGCGGCCGCGGCCGCCCCGCTTGGCCGCGTACATCGCGACGTCGGCATTGCGCAGCAGATCGTCGGCCGATTCGTCGCCCGCCGCGGTTGCGATACCGATGCTCGCGTTGACCGGGACGGGGTTGCCGCCCAGCAGGAAGGGCGCCTGCATGGCCGCGGCAAGGCGCTCGGTGAGTCCATCGGCGCCGTCGCAGCCGGTGCCGTCCTCGAGCAGGATGGCGAACTCGTCGCCGCCAAGCCGTGCCACGGTGTCGGTCACCCGGGCGCAGGTGCGGAACCGCTCCGCCGCCGCGATGAGCAGGCGGTCGCCCTCGGCGTGACCCAGGCTGTCGTTCACCTTCTTGAAGTCGTCGAGGTCGAGGAAGAGCACCGTGATCGCGCGGCCCTGGCGGCGGGCGAGATCGAGCGCGTGGCTCACCCGGTCGCGGAAGAGCGCGCGGTTGGCGAGGCCGGTGAGTGGATCGTGAAAGGCCTGATGCACGAGCTCCTGCTCGAGTTGCTTGCGGTCGCTCACGTCCCGAGTGTTGAGCACGATGCCACGGACGGTGGGCTCGTCGAGCAGATTGGTGCCAATCGTCTCGGCGTGGAGCATGGAGCCGTCCGGCTGGCGGAAGCGCCACTCCTCCGGCGCCGTGACGCCGGGTGTGAGCGCCGCGTCGTGGACGAAGGCGCGGGCGCGCTCCTGGTCGTCGCTATGGAGGAGATCGGTGAGTGGGCGGCCGATCAGCGCGTGCGGATCATAGCGCAGCACGCGCGTGGCCGACGGGCTCACGAACCGGATGGTGCCGTCGGGTCGCACCACGATGATCACATCGGACGAGTGCTGCACCAGCGAGCGGAAGCGGGCTTCGTTCTGGCGCTCCGACGTCTCGGCGAGGAGGCGGACGTTTTCCCGCACGGCGAGCACTTGGCGCGTCACCACCAGCACGGTAATCAGCACAGCGCCAGCCGCGATGCCGCTCACCGGCTGGATCCACGGGTCGAGTGCGCTCCAGAGCAGCAGGGCGTAGGTGGTGGCGACCGCGAGATAGGGGAGCGGGCTCATCTCCTGCGTGCGCGGCTCCCGCTCCCGCGCCACCACGGGCCGCGCCACGGGGTGCCGTGCGTAGATCTCGCCGCCCGCGATGAGGAGCAGGTACACCAGCAGGTAAATGGCGTCGATGAGGCTCGCCCGCCGGCCGCCCGTTTCCACCACCGCGAGATCGAACGTGAGGTCGGCGACGATGCTCAGGACGATGCTGGCGACGACCAGCCGAAAGGCGCGGCGATTGGGATCGAGCGGTCCGCCGAGCAGCACCGTCGTGGCGCCCAGCAGGACGAGCAGGCTCGCGAGCGGGAAGGCAAACGCGAGCAGGGTGACGGCGACGCTGCCCGCATCCGATGCAGCGGTGGGCCGGATCGCGAAGTACCAGATGGCGACCCCGCCGCCCACCAGCACCATGGCGGCGTCGAGCACGAACTTCCAGTGCTCGAGCCGGGTCCGCCGGGCGCGCGGGTAGGCGAGCAGCGCCGAGAGCAGCAGGAGGCTGTTGGTGAGATAGAACGCGTCGGCCCAGGAGACCGGCGGATTGGAGGCGAGCCCGACGATATAGTAGGTCGAGATCGAGTTGCCGGCCAAGACGCAGAGGAACGCGATGCCAAGGAGCCTGAGCGCCTGGCGCACGCCGTCGTCCACGGTCTCGTGCCGGGCGCCGAGCATGAAGAGCACGGCGGCCGCGAGATTGAGTGGCATGAAGGCGATGTTGCTGATCACGTCGCGGGCGGCGCCACCCCAGCCGGTGCGCTCCCAGGCGAGGTAGAGCAGGGCGTAGCCCGCGGCGGCGAGCGTGGCGGGACCGGGCCGGTCAGCTCCCAGCGAGGAGGTCTCCTCCCGGGCCACGCGTCCGGCGCTCCCACTGGCGTGCCGCAGAGACGGGCTCACGGGACTCCTACGGTCGAGGATGAGCCCCCAGCGACCGCGCGGGCGGATCGCATTCTGCAACGAGCGAGGGCGGCTCAGAGCGTTGCGATGGTTCAGGGCAATGATGATGCCGGGCGGTGTACCTTGGGCAATGGACTGCTACGCGGTCGTCCCGCCCGGCCTCGAACCTCTGGCCGCTGAGGAACTTGCCCGCCTCGGCATCGACCCGGGACCGGTCGAGCCGGGCGGTGTGTCCTTCCGGGCAGACCGCGGGGGCCTTTGCGCCGCCAACCTCCATCTCCATACCGCGAGCCGCGTGCTCGTACGCATTGCAACGTTCCATGCCTCGAGCTTTCACGAGCTCGAGCGCCGGGCGAAGCGGGTGCCGTGGGAAAAATTCGTGGCGCCGGGCGCGGCCGTGGAGTTCCGGGTCACATCACGCAAGTCGAAGCTGTACCACCAGCGCGCCGTCGCGGCGCGACTCGTGGATGCGGTCGCGCGAATGGTACCGGGCGCCGTGCATGCCGCGCTGGCGGACGATGCGGGCAACGCCGCGGGCGAGTCAGCGGATCACGCGGCCCAGCTCTTCGTCGTGCGCCTGGCACACGACGAATGCATGGTGAGCGCCGACAGCTCGGGCGCACACCTGCACCGGCGCGGCTATCGGCTCGCGAGCGGCAAGGCGCCGCTCCGGGAAACCCTCGCCGCCGCAATGCTGCTCTCGACGGGCTGGAACGGCCGCGCGCCGCTCATTGACCCGATGTGCGGCTCGGGCACGATCCCGATCGAAGCCGCGCTGATCGCGAGGCGCATGGCCCCGGGGCTCGGGCGCAGCTTCGCATTCGAGCGCTGGCCCGACTTCGACGCGGACAAGTGGGCTCGGCTGGTGGACGCCGCCCGCGAAAGCATCCTGCCCCGCGCGCCCGCGCCGATCGTGGGCTCGGACCGCGATGCCGGCGCCGTCGCGGCCGCGACTGCCAACGCCGAGCGCGCAGGCGTGGCCGAAGACGTCGCGTTTCGGCGCGCCGCCATCTCGGCGCTCGACGCCCCGGCTGAGGCCGGCGGCGGTTGGGTCGTCACCAATCCGCCCTATGGCGTGCGCATCGGCGACCGCGCCGAGCTGCGCAATCTCTACGCGCAGTTCGGCAACGTGCTCCGGCGCCGCGCGGGCGGCTGGCGCGTGGCGATGCTGTCCTCAAGCCGCGAGCTGGAGGGCGCGGTCGGGCTCAGGTTCGAGCGGAGGTGGGAAACCTCGAACGGCGGCGTGCGCGTGCGACTCGTTACGGCTACCGTGCCGACGCCTGATACGCCGGCCTCAGGCCATGTATCGACTCGAGCGCTTTCCTCGCCATGAAGGCCACGTCCTCGCTCGGATCGTCGGTCGCCTTCTTGAGCGCCGGCTCGGCGGCAATGGCTGCGGGGCCGATCTCGCGCAGCGCGACGCAGACCGGGTAGCGGACCGAGGCGGCCGGATCGCTCAAGGCCTGGATCAACGCCGGCACCGCCGGCGCGGCCGCCGGCCCGATGCCGCTGATGGAGTACGCGGCCGCATTCCGCGTCTCGGGTGAGGGGGACTTGAGGTCCGCGATCAGCGCTTTGAGCGATCGGCCCTGAAAGGAGGGCTCCTTCTGCTGAGCGGCGGCCGGCCCGGCCAACATGGCCACGGCGAGTACGCCGAAGAACACTTGTTTCATCATATCCTGAACTCCCTGTGTCATTGCAACCTGCGCGCGTTGGCACCGAGAAGCAAGCGCACCCCCGGCTACCAGTCCTTCGCCTCGTGGGTGGGCCGGCTCGCGGGGCGGCCGCCGTGGCTCGAGAACTGTTGGCGCTGCACCGCGTCGAGGAGCTGGCGAGCCTCGGAGGGGCTCAGCTCCTGGGCCGATTCGCCTTCGCCGGAACCGAAGCCGCCCCCCGCCATGGCGCCCGTCGCCGCCTGCGGATTGCCCTCGTAACCCGGCGTGTTCTGCAGTCCGCGGCCGTAGTCCCCGCGCCGGCCCCGGCCAGACGAGCTGCCGGTGGGCCGATCGCCCCGGCGCCGGAGCGCCAGCTCCAGGTTCCACTTGGCGTCGCGATCATGCGGATCGAGCCGGAGCGCCTCCTCGTAGGCGGTGACCGCCTGGTCGAGCAGCTCGCCCTTATCGCCCGGATCGGCATCTTCGGAGGCGAGCACCGCGGCATTGCCCCGATTGTAGAGCGCGCGCGCCTTGAGCCGCGGCGAGCCGCCGGGCAACTCGTGAAACTCCTTCAGCGCGGCGGGAAAGCGCCGCATGCGGTAGAGCGCGGTGGCCGCATCGTACGCGGCGGCGCTCTCGAGGCGCGGGTTCGATGCCGCGTCGCTCGCGCGGCGGAACGCCTGGTAGGCTTCGGGCCAGCGGCCGGCATCGTAGAGCCTCTCGCCCCTCCGGGCGGCGCGGGCCGCGGTGTCGCAGGCAATGGCACCGAGGCAGAGCGCGGCCGCAAGCACGGGCATCACGAGCGCCGCGCCGCGCGACCGCTTTCGCCGCCTGCGCACGAATGGCTCCAGCACGATCCCGACAAGCGCGACGCCGAGCGGCCACTGGTACCGGTCGGTGTGGCGGCGATTGCGGGTCACGGCGAGGGCGCGCACCGCGAGTCGCGAAAGCCCGGTGGCGAGCGCCTGGAGCTCCTGCGGGTCCGATGCGCGGGCGTAGAGCCCGCCGGTCTCCGCGGCGGCGCGGCGCAGGTCGGCCTCCTCCAGGTGCGAAACGACGACTCGCCCGATATTGTCGCGATGGAAGCGCTCGGGTGCCTCGCTCGAGTCGGCCGGCACCGGCCCGCCCGCGAGCGTGCCGACGCCGATGGTGAAGACCGGGATTTCGTGCCGCTTGAGCTCGGCCAGCGGCGTGTCGATGTCGCCTTCGCCGCTCTCGCCGTCGGAGGCGACCAGCACCGCCTGGTATCCGCGCTCGCCCTCGTGCGCAAAGGTGCGCTCGGCGGCCGCGAGCGCGCTCGCAAGGTCGGTAGAGGGATCGCCCAGGTCGTCGGTGGAGGCATGGTCGAGGAAGAGCTTGAGCGTCGCGTGATCGGATGTGAGCGGAAGCTGGAGAAACGCACTGCCGCCGAATACGATGAGCCCCACCCGGTCGTGGGGCGACGCGGACATCACTTGCAGCGCCGCCGTGCGCGCGGCGGCAAGCCGGCTCGGAGCCACGTCGGCCACGTTCATCGAGCGCGAGAGATCGAGCAGCAGGAGCACGTCGCGCCCGTCGCGCACGATCGAGGCGGGGTGCTCGCCCAGTTGTGGGCGCGCGAGCGCAAAGATGCCGACGCCAAGCGCGCACGCGAGCAGCAGGTGCGCACCGAGGCGCCGGGCCCGGTCGGGCAGCGCCGACGAGCGGGCGAGCACCGGCTCATCGCCGAATGCCGCGAGCTCCGCCGCGCGGCGCCGCTCGCCGCGGGCGAGCCACCAGACGACGATCGGCAGCACCACGACGAGCGCGAGCAACCAGAGCGGGGCCCCGAAGGCAAGGTCGCGGAGTCCAGCGGCGGTCACGGCACCGTCCTGAGCCAGCCCACGCCGAGCGTGAGCTCGAGGCCCAGCAGCAGGAGTCCGGGCGCCAATGCGAGCGGAAAGAGTTCCCGGTATTCGCGCGTCTCGCCAATCGTCACGTCGGTGCGCTCGAGCGGGTCGATCTCGCGCATGATCTGCTCCAGCGTTTCGGGATCGGTCGCGCGGAAGTAGCGGCCGCCCGTCCGGTCGGCGATGCGCTTGAGCACCCGCTCGTCGGAGCTCGAGAGGCGGGCCGCCGTGTTGCCGACGCGCCAGACTCCATTCAGTGCGTAGCTCGTGGTATCCGCGGCGCTCAGGCCGATGCTGTAGATCCTGATGCCGAGCGCGCGCGCCATCTCCGCCGCCTGGGCGGGCGAGGGCGACCCGGTGTTGTTGGCGCCGTCGGTCACGAGGATGATCGCGCTCGCCCTGGGCGGGAGGTTCTTGAGCTGGTTCAGGCACATGGCGAGCGCGGTGCCGATCGCGGTGCCATCGGGGAGCTGGCCGATGTCCACCCGGGCCAGCAGTTGCTGCATGAGGTCGGTGTCGGGCGTAAGCGGCGCCTGGAGGAACGCGCGGCCGGCAAAGATGACGAGCCCCATGAGGTCCCCGTCGCGGCGCTTCACGAAGTCGCTCAGCACCCGCCGCCCCACCACGATTCGGTTTCCGGGGTGGAAGTCCTCGGCCTTCATGCTGCTCGAGATGTCCAGCGCGAGCATGAGGTTGCGCGAGCGGGAGTGGATCTTTGCGACCTGGCTCGTCACCTGCGGCCGCGCGAGCGCCACGACGAGGCAGGCGAGCGCGAGCGGGCGGAGTGCGTCGGGCAGCCAGCGCCAGCGCGCGCGCCGGGTTCGCGGCGCGTCGCGCAGGAACGCGAACGCAGGGAAGGCGATGTGCGCCGCCGGCGGGCGGCGGCGCCCGCGTACCTGCCACCAGATCCAGCCGAGCGGCAGCAGGAGGAGGACGAGGAAGGCGGGATCAGCGAATCGCATCGCTCGACTCCAGCTCGGGCAATCGCCGCGCTGCCCGGTGCCAGGCCGCGAGCAGGGCGCGCGCCTCGCGCAGGCACGCGGCGGCCGCCGCTTCGTCGGGCCGCACGAGGGCGAACTTCACCAGGTCGGCCTCGCCCAGGAATTCCGCGCAGCGCTCGCGCAGGCCGCCGGCGGTGAGATGCGGAGGCAACGCCCAGACCAGCTCCGCCGTGGTGCGCTCGAGCGCGGGCACGAGATCGGAATCGTGGAGATAGCGTCGCAGCGCATCGGCCGCCGCCTCGAAGTGGCGCGCCACCTCGCCGCGCGCGGGCCAGTGCTCGCGCTCGATCTGCACGAGCCGCGCGAGCGCCGCTTCGTAGGGACCGAGCACGGTCGGCGGCGTGTCGTCAGCCGGCAATGCGGCGTCGAGCGCGGCGGCGGATATCTCTGTGCTGCGCCGGCGGCGCCACCACACGGCGAGCAGCGCGGCCACGGCGCCAGCAAGCGCCCAAGGCCACCATACGTTGCCGCCCACTCGCTCGATCGGCTTCACGTCCTTGAGCGCCGGCTCCCCGGGCGGCAGCACCGGCACGATCTCCATCGTGGCCGTGTCGCTCACGATGAAGCCGTGGATGTTCGCGACGGTGCGAGAGAAGGGCACGGCGAACACCGGCGCCTGGCGGATACCGGGGCGGTAGAAGGCGACGCGGGCCCGCCCGTCGTAGACGAATGGCCCCGTCCGCCTGAGCGGCTCGACCGAAAGCAGGCGCACGCCGTCGGGGAGGGCATCGGCGCGCGGGGTGCTGTCGGACAGGAGGTCGCGCTCGTAGAGGTGCACGCGGAAGCGGAGGGTCACCGTATCGCCCACCGTGGCGCGCGCCGGCTCGGGCGCCACCTCGAAGCTCTGTGCGGTCCACTGCTGCGCGGCGGCGGGGCGCGCAAAGCTCGCGAGCAGGCCGGCCGCGAGAGCGCCGCCCGCGAGCGCGGCGGCGGCGCCGGTTCGGCCGCCGCCGCGCCACCAGCGAGATTCGTTCGCCATCACTGGAGAGTAGACCCACGCGCCGCCGCCGTCCAATGCCGGTGCACGCCGGATTGCGTGCGGCGGGCCCGTATGCCATCGTATCGCGAACCGGTCGAGGAGGCTCCCATGAATCCCGCACGCCGGCTGCTGGTCGCGGCCGCGCTCGTGGCCGCGCCCGCCCTGCTCGCTCCCGGCGCCGCCGCCGCGCAGGGCGAGCACGGGCACGCGGGCGCGCCGCCCGAACGGCTGGGGCGCGTGGTGTTCCCCGTCTCCTGCACGCCGAAGGCGCGGCCCCTCTTTGTCCGCGGGGTCGCGCTGCTCCACTCGTTCTGGTACGAGGAGGCCGGCGCCGCGTTCCGGCAGGTCGTGGCCGCCGACTCGACCTGCGCGATGGGCTACTGGGGCCAGGCAATGAGCGCGCTGCATCTGCTCTGGGAGCCGCCCACGCTCGAGACAGCCGCGTCGGCGCTCGAGGCCGCGGAGCAGGCCGTACGGCTCACCCGGCCGGACACCCGCGAGCGCGACTACGCCGAGGCGATCGCCACGTTCTATCGGGGGTACACGCCCGCGGCCTTCGCAGCCCGGATCGCGGCGTACGAGCACGCCATGGCAGCGTTCGCCCGGCATCACGCATGGGACGAGGAGGGGCGCATCTTCTACGCGCTCGCCCTGATTGCCGAAGGTCAGCTCGCCGCCCGCGACACGACCTACGCCTTCCAGCGCCGGGCCGTTGCCATTCTCGAACCGCTTTTCCGCATCCATCCCGACCATCCGGGCCTCGCGCACTACCTGATTCATGCCTGCGATTCGCCCGCGCTGGCCGCCCGCGCCATCAATGCGGCCGAGCGCTACGCGCGGATTGCGCCCTCGGTGCCGCACGCGCAGCACATGCCCTCGCACATCTTTACGCGCGTGGGAAGGTGGGACGCGTCCATTGCGTCCAACCTCCGCGCCGCGGCGGCGGCGGGCGAGTACGAGCGGAGCCACCATCTTGCCGGCGTCTGGCCGGAACACGCGCACGCCTTCGATTACCTGGTCTACGCCTACCTGCAGGAGGGCCGGGATCGGGAGGCCGGGGCGCTCGTCGACTCGACTGACGCCGCGCCCGATGCCTCGGCACCGGAGGCCCTCGGTTACGACTACGCCCGCGCGGCCATCCCGGCGCGCTATGCGCTCGAGCGGGGCCGCTGGGCCGATGCCGAGGAGCTCAGCGTGCACCCGGCGCCGGCATGGCCCGGCACCGAGGCGCTCACCCGATTTGCCCGCGCGCTCGGCGCGGCGCGAGCCGGCGACCTCGTGGTCGCACGCGCCGAGGTCGACACTCTCGGGCAGCTCGAGGCGGCGCTCGCCCGGACGGGTGGACCTCAGACGTACTGGAGCATGCAGGTGCGAATCCAGCGGGAGGCCGCGGCCGCCTGGCTCGCGCGCGCCACCGGCGACACCGCCGGCGCGCTCCAGGAGAGCCGCGCGGCGGCGGACCTCGACGATGCCACCGAGAAGCATCCCGTCACTCCCGGCGCATTGCTGCCGGCGCGCGAGCTCTACGGCGAGATGCTGCTCGAGTTGAGCCGGCCCCAGGACGCGCGGCGCGCGTTCGAAGCGGCGCTCGCGCGGCAGCCCAATCGAGCGCGGAGCCTCTTCGGCGCGGCGCGGGCCGCGGCGGCGGCGGGGGATAGCGCGGGCGCCCGCGCATTCTATCGTCGATACGAGCGGCTCATGGCACACGCCGATGGTGACCGGCCCGAGCTCGCCGCCGCGCGCGAGGCGCTCGCCGCGCGATAGCTCCACGCGTTGCCTACTTCCCCTCAGCGCCCGAGGCGCCGCTCCCGCCGCCGGAAGAACGCGATCATCGCTTCGGCGTAGGATCGCGACGTCTCCAGCCTGAGCAGGTCCGCGCCACGCTCGCGCAGCCCCTGCTCGAGCGCGCGGTCCCAATCCAGCATCCGGCGCCGAAAACCTTCGCGAAGCGCGCGGTCGGACGTGTCGACCGTACGCCACGCGCCGCTCTCGGGGTCGCGGAGGGTCACGAGCCCCGCGTCGGGCAGCTCGCGCTCGCGCGGGTCCACGATCTGCACGGCAATCACGTCGTGCCGGCGCGAGAGCCGCGCGAGCGGATCGAGGTAGCCCTCGGCGAGAAAGTCGGAGAGCACGAAGAGCACGGCGCGGCGGCGGAGGAGCGGCTCGAGAAAGCGAAGGCTGGCGGCGAGGTCGGTGCCGCGACCGGCGGGTTCGTATCCCAGCAGCTCGCTCACTACGCGCAGGGTGTGGCGCCGCCCTTTCCGCGGCGGCACATAGCGCTCGATACGGTCGGTGAAGACCGCGAGCCCTACCCGGTCGTTGTTCCGCGCTGCCGCGAGGCCAAGCACGGCGGCCGCTTCCACCGTCAGCTCGCGCTTGGTGCGCACCCGCGAGCCGAACGCGCCCGACGCGCTCGCATCCACCACGAGCAGCACGCCCAGCTCGCGCTCCTCCAGGTGCCGCTTGACGTACGCGGTGCCGAGGCGGGCGGTGACCTTCCAGTCGATGGCGCGCACGTCATCGCCCGGCTGGTATTCGCGCACGTCCGAGAACTCGATCCCGCGCCCGCGGAACGCGCTGGCGTACTCACCGGCGACAAGATCGCGGACCAGTTGGCGGGTGGTGATCTCGATGCGCCGCACCTCGGCGGCGACCTGCTCCGGCGTCACGGAACCGGTACGGCCTCGACGATGCGGCCGAGCATCTGATCGGCATCGACGCCCTCGGCGTCGGCGCGGTAGGTGCGAATCAGGCGGTGGCGCAGCGCGTCGAGCGCCAGCGCCTTCACGTCCTCCGGCAGCACGTACGCGCGGCCCTGCAGAAACGCATGCGCCTTGGCGGCACGCAGCAGCAGCAGCCCCGCGCGCGGCGATGCGCCGTACTCGATGAGCGGACCCAGCTCGGGCAGCCGAGCGGCGGCGGGGTCGCGCGTGGCGCCCACCAGGTCGAGCACGTATTCCTTGACCCGCTCGTCGACGTACACCAACTGCACCAGCCGGCGGAGCGCAAGCGCGTGCCCCGGCTCGAGCACGGGCCGCGCGACGGGCTCGGTCTCCGTGCTCATCCGGTCCAGCACCTCCCGCTCCTCCCGCCGCGCGGGATAGGTGACCACGAGCTTGAACATGAAGCGGTCGACCTGCGCGTCCGGCAGCGGATAGGTGCCCTCGTGCTCGATCGGGTTCTGCGTCGCGAGCACGAGGAAAAGCTCGGGCAGGAGCACCGTCTCGCCGCCCAGCGTTACCTGCTTCTCCTGCATCGCCTCGAGCAGCGCGCTCTGCACCTTGGCCGGCGCGCGATTGATCTCGTCGGCGAGGAGGATGTTGGTGAAGATCGGCCCCTGCTGGAGGGTGAACTCGCCGCTCCGCTGGTTGTAGATCTGGGTGCCGAGGAGGTCGGCGGGGAGCAGGTCCGGAGTGAACTGCACCCGCCGGAACCCGCCCGCCACGGTGGCGGCGAGCGTCCGCACGGCGAGGGTCTTCGCGAGCCCCGGCACGCCCTCGAGCAGGACGTGCCCATCGGCGAGAAGGCCGATCAGCAGACGCTCCAGCAGCGCCTGCTGCCCGACGATCACCTTGCTCATTTCCGCCTGTACCTGCGCGGCGAGCCGGCTCTCCTCGGCGAGGCCGGGAATGGTGACGGGCGCCGCGTCGGTGCGCGGGCGCGTGGACGATTGGGCGTAGCTCATGGGTGAAAGTTATCGACGTCCGTTGGGCGAGCGAAGGGCCGCGCCCGTGCGGCCGAACACGAACACGGCGGAGACCGCCGCCTCCGGCTGGATGAACACGTCGCCGGTGAACTTGAGCGCGCAGCCTACCGGCGCGATGCACCCGAACGGCGAACCGCCGTTGGTGAAGACGAAGAAGCCGCGCACATCTACGCGCAGCCCGAGGTGCGACCAGGGGAAGTACGCCAGCCCGGCGTCGGCGGCGGCACTGAGCCAGTCAACCGATAACCCGCCGGGTTCGTCCGTGGCGAAGTGGGAGAATCCGATCAACGCTGCGCCCGACGGGCGGAGCCGCGAGCGGCGCCTGAGTGTCTTGGCGGGGCCGATCATCCAGTGGGTGATCTCGACGCCGACGGTGGGTCCGCTGAAGCCCTTCGGCCGCGCCTCCGTCGGCTGCCGGCTCACCAGCGCCTGGATCTCGACTGGGTGGTGCAGGTCGATGCCGATCCCGAGCCCGAAGCTCGCGTGGCTCCTGAGATCGTACGGCCGCCCCGTCGCGTCGGACACGTCCTTGCCGCCCTGATAGCCTACGAACGGCTGCAGCTCGATGGTTTGCGCCCGCAGCTGCCGCGCGCCGCCGGAGCCGAGCACCAACACGAGCAGTAACGCCTGCATCCGCGGCATCGGCTTCGCCTCGGTGGGTGGATGGACCGCGGCGCGGGACGCGCGGTGTCGGGCGGCGTGTACCAACGCTAATGCCATGATAGCTTTCGCGCGCCCTCCACAACGCTCGAGGGGTCCGCATGGCCGATCCGGAACCGGGAGCCGCCGGAACGCGACGCCCGCATACGCTGCTCGTGGCGCTCGTGCTGCTCGTCGCCGCGCTTTTCGCCGCCGAGCTCGCGCTGCGTGCGGCGGGGGGCGCGTTCGCGGTGCCGGTCATGCACCGGCTCCTTCCGCGCGCTGGGCGGACCACCATCTCGCAGTCGGTGGTCGTTGAGCGAATGCGTTCGGTGGCCAAGCTCCTCACCAGCGAGACCACGGCGCGCGACGTCGTGGTCTACCGGAACCGGTGGCTCGGCTCCACCAAGCGGTCGCTCGTCGTGGTGACCGGCACGGTGCTCGCCGGCGTCGATCTCGACGCTGGAAGCGAGGTGCGCGTGGATCCGGCGGCCCATCGCGTCCACATCGTGCTGCCCCACGCCACCGTGCTCGCGGTGGACGTGACCGATCTCAGGACGTATGACGAGCAGCGGGGCCTCTGGAACCCCTTTCATCCTGCCGACCGGGACTCGATTTACCAGCTCGCGCGCAGCCAGCTCGCCACTTCGGCCCGCGAGCTCGGTACGTTGCAGCACGCCGAGGCGAGCGCGCGGCAACTGCTCACCGCGCTGATCGGAACCGAGGGTTACGGCGTGGACGTGACCTTCACGGACGCCGCGAGCCTGAAGCCCAGGTTGGAGGCGCCGGTCGAAGGCTCGCCCCTGCCTCGGCTCCCGACGAGGTAGCGCGTGCAGTACTGATCGCTGCAGAGAAAGCTGCCGCCGCGGATCACGCGCTCGGGCACGGCTGGCTCGTCCGGGTCGAGGCTCGCGGCCGGGCCCCGCGGGTCCACGGCCGGGGCCGGCGCCGCGGCGAGCGTGGCGTAGTAGTCGGCGCGATACCAGTCGCTGGTCCACTGCCACACATTCCCGCCCATGTCGTAGAGGCCGAACCCGTTCGGCGGAAACGCACCGACGGGCGAGGTGCCGGCGTAGCCGTCCTCGGCGGTGTTCCGCACGGGAAAGCGCCCCTGGAAGATGTTCGCCGCCCATCGGCCGCCCGGCTCGAGCGTGTCACCCCATGCGTATCGCTTCCGGTCGAGGCCGCCGCGCGCGGCAAACTCGTACTCCGCTTCGGTCGGGAGCCGCTTGCCGGCCCAACGCGCATACGCCAGCGCGTCCTCGTAGGCGATGTGAACCACCGGATGGTCGGCGCGGCGGTCGATGTTGCTCGCCGGGCCGTCTGGATGCCGCCAGTTGGCGCCCGGCACGTAGCGCCACCAGTCGAGATAGCGGAGCATCGGGAGAGCGCGCTCGGGCGGTGAGAAAACGGCAGAGCCGGGGACGAGCCGGTCGCGCGGGACACCCGGGAACGCCGTCGGATCGGGCGCGCGCTCCGCCACGGTGACGTACCCCGTGGCGGCCACGAAGCGGGAGAACTCGGCGTTGGTCACCGGGTGCCGCCCCATCCAGAATCCGCGGACCGTGACGAGATGCACGGGGACCGCATCGGGCAGGTTGCAGCCGCCGCACCCCATCCAGAACGTGCCACCCGGAATCCATTGCATGCCGTCGGGGGCGGGGCCGGGCGGCCGGTCGGCATTCACGTGGGGGCGAGTCGCGGGGTCGGAGGCGGGCCGCGGCGCGCCGCCGCATGCTGCGGTAAGCGCCGCCACAACGTTCATTGCGACCGCAAACAGGTGTTGTATCCGGCGACCCATGTGGAAGGAGACGCCGCGAGCCCGCGTCGGCTCACCGCCGCGCGGAGCGGCGGCGGGCATCTCCCGCCCGAGCCGAAACGTCGCTTGCCACCACTCCGTAGTCAGGCCATCATCCGGCCCGGGCCGCGGCTGGCCCGTACCCATGCGTTGGAGATCATGATGGTTGGCACCTTTCGCCGGCTCCGCCTGCTCGCCCTCACGTTAGTCGCCGCGAGCGTTGCGTGCAGCTCCGCCCGGCCGCCGGCGCCGGCGCCAGCTCCGGCGTCGAACGCCGGGGCGAATCGCACCGGCACCGCGCACGCCGGCACGACCGAGCCGCCGCCCGCGTTCCGCCTGGAGCCCAGCGAGGCGTTCACTCGCGCGGTGTCGCGCGGCACCCGCACCACTACCGGCGTGCCCGGACCCCGGTACTGGCAGCAATACGCCAGGTACCAGCTCGAGGCCGAGCTGCACCCGCTCACCAAGAAGCTCACGGGGCACGGGCGGGTCACCTACTTCAATCACTCGCCCGACACGCTCGCGGTCCTCTACGTCCAAGCGTACAACAACATCTTCGAGCCCGACGCCCGTCGCGTGATCCAGACGCCGAGGCTCGGCGGGATCGAGTTCCAGCGGGTGGCGGTCGGGGGGCGGCGGCTCGCGGCGGATCCGGGCGAGCACGAGCCCGGCTATCGCGTGGACGGCACGATCATGGAACTGCGGCTTCCCACGCCTCTGCCGCCCGGCGGCACCGCGGAGCTCGACTTCCAGTGGCAGTTCCGCGTTCCCTCCGAAACCGCGCCGCGCGGCGGCCAGGACGGCGAGGTCTGGTACCTCTCGTACTGGTATCCGCAAATGGCGGTGTACGACGACGTCAACGGCTGGCAGATCGACCAGTACCTGGGCCGCGGCGAGTTCTACATGGGCTACGCCGACTATGACGTGTCGCTCACCGTACCGGCGGGATGGCTGGTCGAGGCCACCGGCGTCCTGCAGAACCCGGGCGAGGTGCTGTCGCCGCAGACCCGCGCACGGCTCGATTCGGCGCGAACGAGCGCCGGGGTCGTCCACGTCGTCACCGACCAGGACCGCGCCGACAGCTTGGCCACCGTGCGCAGCCGCGGTGGCCGGCTCACCTGGCACTTCAAGGCCGACAGCGTCCGCGACGTCGCATGGGCTACATCATCGCGCTACAACTGGGACGCGACCTATGCCATTACCGACAGCGGCGCCGCGGGCCGTCCGGACACCGCGATGATCGGTGCGTTATATCGTACCGAGGGCCGCCGCTCGTACTGGGATGAGGCTACCCGCTACGCGCGCTACTCGATCGAGTTCTACTCGCATCTGCTCTGGCCCTATCCTTACCCCCACATGACGGCGGTGGACGGGCCCGACGGCTGCGGCGGGATGGAGTTCCCCATGATGACC
Source organism: Gemmatimonadales bacterium (assembly GCA_036279355.1). Classification (NCBI taxonomy): domain Bacteria; kingdom Pseudomonadati; phylum Gemmatimonadota; class Gemmatimonadia; order Gemmatimonadales; species Gemmatimonadales bacterium. The sequence goes on along the minus strand of DASUJH010000056.1, from coordinate 3,380 downwards.
TGCATCGGCGGCACCTGGCCCGACAGCACGGCGATGTACGAGGTCGTCACCCACGAGATCGGGCACATGTGGTTCCCAATGATGGTGGGCTCGGACGAGAAGCGGTACGGCTGGATGGACGAAGGCTTCACCCAGTACGATCAGTCGCAGTCAATGGATGCCTTCTTCAAGAACTTCGACGACGAGAAGCGGAATCGCGACTTCTATCTCCAGGTGGCCGAGGCAGACCGGGAAGAGCCGTCGATGAAGCCGGGAGATCGATACGACACCGAATTCGGCTTCGGCGTCGGCACCTACTACAAGCCGGCGTCCGTGCTGGTGGCGCTGCGCACGATTCTCGGCCGCGATACGTTCGAGCGCGCCTTCCGCGAGTACGGGCGGCGCTGGCTCGGCAAGCACCCGATGCCCGCCGACTTCTTCAATACGGTGAACGACGTCGCCGGCCGCGACCTCGACTGGTTCTGGCGCGAGTGGTTCTACGAGACCTGGAAGCTGGATCAGGCGGTTGCGAGCGTTGAGCCTGCCGGCGCGGCGGGCGGCGCGGGTGCGGATTCCACGGCGATCGTACTGGAGAATCGCGAGAAGGCGGTGATGCCGGTGCCGCTCGCGATCACCCGCGAGGGCGGAAGGATCGACAGCGTGACGGTACCGGTGAGCGCCTGGTGGGGCCCGAACGGGGGCGAGCAGAAGCGCTATACGCTGGTGGTCCCGGCGACGCCGAAGATCACCCGGGTCGAAATCGATCCGGCGCACGCGCTTCCCGACGTGGATCTGGGCAATGACGTGTGGCCCCGGGCGGGACGCGCCATCGGGAAGTGAGGGATAACGGCGCTTCGGCCAGCGTCTGGCGGGAAGGCCGCCGCGGTGCAGATGGCCCGCCCGCGGCGATCGCCCCGCCGATGCTCAGACCGATACGCCACCGAGCTGCTTGCGGGCGAACTGGCCGATCACCGGCAACTCCCACTCCTTGCCCTGAAACGCCTGCCACATGAGCAGCAGCCAGACGATGAATCCGCCGATGCCGATCACGATCGAGGCGAGAAAGCCCGCGATCCAGCCCACCACCGGGACGACGCCGCTGATGACGCTCAGCGCAACCCAGAGCACGATCCACGCGACGCCAAACACGATGGACTGCATGGCGTGGAAGCGCACGAACGGATTCTGCTTCTCGATCACGTAGAAGAGGATCCCGGTGAACGGCGCGACGAGGTACGACAGGGCCCCCGCGACGTTCGGCGCAAGGCCAGTTCCCTGAGCCGGCTGGGGCTGGGGCTGTGGAGCGGACATCGAGGCCTCCTCGGAGTTGTGCAGGTGGGTGGGACCGATGGGCCAAGGTGCAACCCGGGACGGCCGCTGTCAATTAGCTTCCGCCTCATGAGCGCTACGCCCGACGCGCGCCTCAACCCTTTTCTCCAGCGCCTTTGCGAAGCTCGGCAGGCCCACCGTCTGCCGCTCGGGCTGCGCGAGCTGGCCGAGGAATTCGGGCGGGGCGTGCTGGAATTCCTCTTTCCCCACTTTGCCCGTACGCGCCGGTGCGAGCCGGCCGACGTGGCCGCGGAGGAAGCCCGCCTCCGGGCGCTCCTCGCACGCGCGTTGGGCTGGACGCCGGAGGCTGGCGGTGCCTCGCCCGAGGCGGTGGACGCATTCTTCCGGCGCCTGCCCGCCATCTACGACGCGCTCCGCTCCGACGTGGGCGCCATCTTCCTCGGCGATCCGGCCGCGCGGAGCCCGGACGAGGTGATCCTGGCATATCCGGGGTTCTTCGCCATCGCGCTCTATCGCATCGCGCATGTGCTGCACGAGCTCGGGGCGCCGCTCTTCCCCAGGCTGCTCACCGAGTTCGCTCATCGGGAAACGGGGATCGACATCCACCCCGCCGCCATGGTGGGCGCGCGGTTCGCCATCGACCATGGGACCGGCATCGTGATCGGCGAGACCGCCACGCTGGGCGACGGGGTCAAGCTGTACCAGGGAGTGACGATCGGCGCGGCGTCGGTGCGGAAGAACCTCTCACAGACCCGCCGCCACCCGACCATCGGTGACGGCGTGGTGATCTATGCCAACGCTACGATTCTGGGCGGCGACACCGTCGTGGGGAGGGACAGCATCATCGGAGGTAATGTCTGGCTCACCCACAGCGTGCCGCCCAACTCGGTCGTGACCCACAGCGACAACCTGCGCCGGGAGCGGCCCGCGGACGACCTCATCGAGTTTCATCTGTAGGCGTGCGGAAAGGCCCGCGAGCCGCCGCCGCGGGGCACGTCAGATTCCCAGCTTTGCCGGCGCGCGGAAGATGATGGCGGCGATCGCGACGATCGCGACGATCAGCAGCACCATCCCGGCCCAGTAGGCGACGGTCCCACGGGTGATGGGTTCGTGCTCGGTCATCTTCATCTCCGCTCGGGTGAAGCGGAGAAGTTAGATCGGCCGCCGGTCGGCCGGCAACCGCTCGGCGCTACTCCGCGGCCGGCGGATTTTCCGTGGCGCCGCTCGTCCGCCGCTCCCCACCATTGTGCTCGCCACTGAACCGCCGGAACCCGCCCTCTCGCTGGAATTGGTCCCATCTGTCCGAAGCACCGGCGCGCGCCCGCTCGGCCGCATCCTGGACCCGCGCCCGCGCGGGAGCCGCCCGCTCGCTCACCAGGAAATAGGTGACGCCTGCGCCGAGCGCGAAGCCCAGCGCCTTGGGCCAACCGCCGGGGCCGGAGGAGACGGTGTCCTCGATCTCGTCGCCCGCCTCTTCGGCGGCGTCTTCGAACTGTTCCTCCAGCGAGTCGATTCGCGCCTTGAGCTCCTCGATCGCGCTTTCACTCCGGGCCTGGAGCCGCCGCGCGCGCCGGGAGAGCCCCTCGCCCAGCTCGTCGAGCCGGCCGCGAAGCTGTCGTCCGGCGTGCCGTCCGGCCCGCCGCCCGGCGCCGCTCAGCGTCGAGAGCCGCTCCGCGCCATCGTCCGCCAGCTCACTCAGCCGCTTGCCGAGCCGCCGGCGGGTCTTGGTGCCCTCCTCCGGCGCGGTGAGCATGCCGATCGCCACGCCCATCGCGATGGCGCCGAGCAATGCCCCCGCGCCGCCAGCGGCCCTCGCGCCGCGACGGCGCCGGGGGGTAGTGTCCTCGTAATCCGCTGCGTATCCGCTCATCTATCCTCCCTCGCCCGAGTGGGCGGTGAGATTCGCCCGCCGATGCCCACGTACCGATGTACCACAGTAATGCGCCGTGGCGAGGCTGGAAACTCCGCGCGGCGTGGCGCTGCCCGCGCTCAGTACCGATAGTGATCGGGCTTGTACGGCCCTTCCATCGGTACCCCGATGTACGCCGCCTGGTCCGGCGTGAGCTGGGTGAGCTTGGCGCGCAGTTTGTCGAGGTGCAGCCGCGCCACCT
>DASUJH010000055.1 GCA_036279355.1 Gemmatimonadales bacterium | reverse complement strand
GCCAAAGAATCGGGAAATTTCCGGCATGCGCCGCCCGTGAGTGGGTCGCCGCCAATCTCCCATCCCGTGAGCCGATTCCGTCATCCTGGTCACGCAGGCAGGACCAAAGGAGCGCGGGCCAGCCGATGAGCTTCGAAGTCGAAACCCCCATCCTCAACTCGCCCTTCGCCGCGCCCGGCGAGCATTGGTTCATCCGGCCCGGGCACCCGCCTGAGCGCCGCACCGGCCGCCGCCCGGCGCTCGTCTTTCAGCCGCGCGACCAGCCCGAGCCGTGGGACGTAGCGGGCGACCCCACGCTCGAGCGGCTCGCCGAGTACGAGCGCGCCTACGGGCTCAAGCTCGTCAACCTGATCCGGCGCCGGCTGGCGCAGTGGCAGGCCGACGGGCGGCCCGGCGCCACGCGCGTCACCCGCGAGCTGATCGACTGGTGGCGGCGCGATGGCCGGCAGCAGCGCCTCTTCTTCGCGCAGCTCGAAGCGGCCGAGACGCTCATCTTCCTGCGCGAGGCGAGAAGCGACTACCTGCAGGGCCTGGACGTGCCGCGCGACGAGCCGGGCGAGGAGTGGCGCGAGCGGGGCTACGCCGGCTTTCTCCGCTACGCCTGCAAGATGGCCACCGGCGGCGGCAAGACGACCGTGATGGCGATGGCCGCCGCGTGGAGCATCCTCAACAAGGTGCAGGACAAGTCGAACGCGACGTACTCGGACGTGGTGCTCGTCGTCTGCCCCAACATCACCATCCGCGACCGCCTGCTCGAGCTCGACCCCGCGCGGGGCGACGCATCGCTCTACCGCTCGCGCGACCTGGTGCCGCCGCACCTCATGCCGCTCCTCGCGCGCGGGCGCGTGGTCATCACCAACTGGCACGTGTTCGAGCCCCAGGCGGCCGACGTAGGTGACGTGAAGGCGCGGGTCGTGAAGGCCGGCGTGCGGCAGACGGTGCAGGAAACGATCAAGGTCGCGGAGCGGAGCACGACCGCGCGCGGTCAGCGGTACATGACGCCGCAGGCGCTCGATGCCGTCGCGGCGGCGGGCTCCATCCGGGTCCTCGCGGAAAGGCGGGACGACGCGGGCCACGTCACCGCCGTGGTGGTAGAGCGGGAGCGCTGGGTGGAGAGCGACACCGCGATAGTCGCGCGGGTGCTCGGACGCGAGATCGGCGGCAAGCAGAACGTCCTCGTCATGAACGACGAGGCCCACCACGCCTACCGCATCCGGCGCGACGAGGGCGGCGACGAGGAGCTGTTCGAGGGCGACGAGGAAGACGAGTTCTACCGCGAAGCCACCGTCTGGGTTGAGGGACTCGACCGGGTGAACAAGCTCCGCGGCATCAACTTCTGTCTCGACCTCTCGGCCACGCCGTACTTCCTGGGGCGGATGGGCGCGATGACGGGCCGGCCATTTCCGTGGGTGGTGAGCGAGTTCGGGCTCATCGACGCGATCGAATCCGGCCTGGTCAAGATCCCGCAGCTCGCGCTGGGCGATACCAGCGGGCAGGAGCGGCCCGACTACTTCAATATCTGGGACTGGATCGTCCGGAAAAAGCTCACGCCGGCCGAGCGGGGAGCGAAGCAGGGGAGCCCCAAGCCGGAGGCCATCCTCAAGTACGCGCACGCGCCCATAGCGCTGCTCGCGGGGCAGTGGCGCGAGGAGTTCGCGCGCTGGGCGTCGCCGCGCGCGGAGGACCCGCGGCCGCCCGTCTTCATCATCGTCTGCAAGAACACGGCGATCGCCAAGGTCGTGTACGAGTGGCTCGCACTGGACGAGCGGCCGGCCGGCATTCCCTCGTCGGGGCTGCCGGAATTTCTCAACCGGAACGGCGAGGCAAACACGATTCGGGTGGACACCAGGGTCGTCCACGACACCGATCGCGGCGAGAGCGACGGCGGCTCCAAGGCCGACGAGCAGCGCTGGATGCGCTTCACCCTCGACACGGTGGGGAAGACCGACTGGACCCGCGACGGTCAGGGCCGCGCGATCTACCCCGAGGGGTTCGAGGAGCTGGCGCGGAAGCTCGAGCGTCCGCTGCACCCGCCGGGCCGCGACGTGCGCTGCATCGTGAGCGTGGCGATGCTGACCGAAGGCTGGGACGCGAGCACGGTGAGTCACATCGTCGGGTTGCGGCCGTTCATGAGCCAGTTGCTCTGTGAGCAGGTGGTGGGGCGCGGCCTCCGCCGTCGGCGGTACGACCTGGGCGAGAACGACCGGTTCGGCGAGGAGATGGCCCAGGTGCTGGGCGTGCCGTTCGAGGTGATTCCGTTCAAGGCCACGGGCGGCCCGCCACCGGAGCCGAAGCCGCGCCACCGGGTGTACGCGGTGCCGGCCAAGGCGGAGTTCGAGATCACCTTTCCGCGCGTCGAGCGCTATACGCAACGGGTAACCGGGCGGGTGGCGGTGCACTGGGACGCTGTGGCCCGGCTGGACATCGACCCCGCGAAGATCCCGCCCGAGGTCGAGATGGCGATGAGCCTGCCGAACAACCAGGGGCGGCCGAGCGTTCTGGCGCGCGACCGGGTGAAGGAAACGACGCTGGAGCCCTTCCGCCGCGGGAAACGGCTGCAGGAGCTGGTGTTCGCGATGGCCCGCGACCTCACCCGCGATATGGTGCGGCACGAGGATGTGGCGGTGCCGGCGGGAGTACTGTTTCCGCAA
>DASUJH010000054.1 GCA_036279355.1 Gemmatimonadales bacterium | reverse complement strand
TCCACGGCGGAGTAGATAGACCCGGTCGTCGCCGAAAGCCCCGGGATCGCGGTACACGAAGGTGAGCAGATCTACCGCGGTGCGCGCCCGGCTGATCGCGCCGAAGAGCCACTCGAGCTGCTCGAACTTCTCGCGCCATCGGGCCGCCAGCTCGAAGTCGGCGCGGCCGGCGGCCTCCTGCATCGCGCGCACCACGCGGTCGAGCGGCTGGATGGTGCGGCCCTCGAGAAATGCCATCGCCGTCTCCACCCGCCGCCGGTAGTCTCCTTCCTCCACGAAGCCCGCGCACGGTCCAGCGCAGAAGCCGAACTCGTGCCGCATGCACGCGGCTCGGCGCGGCGCGTCGAAGAGATCGCGCTGACCCGCGAAGACGATCGGCATCGCCGCGGCGCAGTCGCGAAGCCCGAGGAGATCGCTCAGCGTGCGCACCGCCTCGCCCGTGCGCCCGATCGAGCGGAACGGCCCGTAGCAGCGCGCGTCGTCCCCAGCGATCGTGGTGCCGCTCGCAATCCGCGGCGCCGGCCCTCGCGAAAACTTCACGAAGACGGCGCGCCGCACGCGGTTGAGACTGTAGTTGAAGTGGGGACGGTAGCGGTGGATCTGGCGCAGCTCGTTGAGGTAGGCGGCGAATTCGCTCGGCACGCAGTCCCATTGGATGTCGTGCGCCGCGTAGAGAATCCGGGCCTGCTTGTCGTCCGGATAGCTCGCACGGAAGTAGCTCAGGAGCCGGGTTCGGAGTCGCTTCGCCTTGCCGACGTACAGCACCTTGCCGGTGTTGTCCACCATCCGGTAGACCGCCGGGCGATTCTCCGCCAGCGCCCGCACCCGCGCCTTGAGCGAATCGAGATCGGCCGCCGGGAGCGGCAGCCGGAGCGCGCGGGCGCGCCTTAGCTTTGGCATCGGTGGCAGAATACGGTGATGCGGGCATCGATGGCGTGGGTGCCGGTGAGCCGTGTGCCGCAGACCTTGCACGGCTCGCCCTCGCGCCCATAGACGAACAGCTCGAGCTGGAAGCTGCCCCGCTCGCCCGTGCCGGTGCGGTAGTCGCGAAAGGTCGTGCCCTGCGACGCAATCGCCGCCTCGAGGATGCGCCGCACTTCGGCGTGGAGCCGCCGCACCGCGGCCCGGTCCACCCGATTGGCCGCGCGCGAGGGGTCGATGCGCGCGGCAAAGAGCGCCTCGTTGGCGTAGATGTTTCCGACGCCCGCGAGGTGGCGCTGATCCATCAGCACCTTCTTTACCGCCTGGCGCGAGCTCGCGAGGATGTCCGCGAGGCGCTCGGACGTGAACGCCGGGTCGAGCGGCTCGGGGCCGATGGCGGCGTCGTACCCGCGCCAGCCGCGCGCGTCCAGCAGGAGGAGCGTGCCGAGACGGCGCACATCGCGGTAGACCAGGCGGCGTCCATCGTCGAGCGCCGCGTCGAGCACGGCGTAGCGCCGCTCGTCGGCCGTGAGCGGGCGCTCGTGAACCACGAGCGAGCCGGTCATCCCCGGCTGCACCACGAGCCGCCGCGCACCCAGATCGAACACGGCGTGCTTGGCGCGGCGGGAGAGATCGCGCACTACCGATCCCTCGAGCGCGCGTACGAGCCGGGGCCGAGTGGTGCCGCGGAGCACATCGGTGTGGCTCAGGGACACTGGCCCGAGCCGCCGGCCGACGATGCGTGGGCGAAGATCGCGAACGATGGTTTCGACTTCGGGCAATTCGGGCATCCGCCCGAATTTTAGCCGAAGGCCCCGGCGGCCGTAAACCGCCGGGGCCCGGCGCGGTGGGGACTACGGATTGATGACGACGCTGCCGACCATATTCGGATGGATCGAGCAGTGGAAATTGATCGTGCCGGGCGCGTTGAACGTGATCGTGCTGGTGGCGTTGCCGGCCAGGTCGCCGGTATCGAAGGTCTGGGCCGAGCCGGCGTCGGAAACGATGTGGTGCACGGTCGCGGTGCCGGTGGTGTAGTCGCCGCCGGTGATGTCGGTGTTCACGAAACGGACTGCCGGGTCGGCCGACAGAGAAATCGCCTTGGGGTTCGGGCTGAACGCCCCCGTCGTCTTGGTGGAGGCGCCGGTGACGATGTTGATGTCATGATTGGCTGGGGCCGGCGGGGGACTGTTGTTCGGATTGTTGGGCGTGGTGCTGTCCGAGCCGCCGCATCCGGCAAGCACCAGCCCGACCACGAGCGCGGCGAGCGGAGTACGAAGAGCATGGTACGCCTTGGTGGACCCGTGCATGGCTGCGTGCCTCCCAATAAAGTCAGGGTTATGTTGGTTAAGTCGTGGACGCTCAAGCCCGGGTTTCCGACACATCCCGAAACGTCGCGGATCTGTGAGTCACGATTGTCTCATCGAAGACCGCACAATGAGACGCCTCATTCCCCTGAGGCGCCACACCGATGGAGCGTCTGCTTAGCGGTGATGGGGAGTAACTAGCCGGGCTGACCCACTCTCTCGGTTTCGCGCCAGCCGATATCCCTACGGTAGGATTTTCCCTCGAATGCGACGCGCTCGGCCGCGTCGCGGCTCAGGCGCCGGGCTTCCGCCAGCGTCGGTGCGCGCGCGGTCACGGCGAGCACCCGCCCGCCCGAGACCCGGAGCACGCCGGACGCATCGCGCCTGGTGCCCGCCTGAAAGATGGTGACACGCTCGGGCAGCGCGTCCGGCAGCTCGATCGCGGCGCCCGTCTCCGGCCATTCGGGATAGCCGCGCGCCGCGACCACGGTGGTGACGGCCGTCTCCGGCGACACCGTAACCCCCTCCGGCTTCGTGCCGTGTGCCACGCGCGTGAGCGCGTCGGTGAGCCCGCCCGCGACAAGCGGCAGCACCGCCTCCGCCTCCGGATCGCCCAGGCGGCAATTGAACTCGACGACCGAAAGCGCCCCGGCCGGGTCCACCATGAGCCCGGCGTAGAGCACGCCCGAGAACGGGCTGCCGCGGCGTTTCATCTCGGCGAGCACCGGGAGGTAGATCTCGTCGACGGCCCGGTCGAGCAGTGCCGGCGTCGCAAGCGCCACGGGTGCATACGCGCCCATGCCGCCGGTATTGGGCCCGCGATCGCCCTCGAGCAGCCGCTTGTGATCTTGCGCCGAGGGGAGGAGCGTGAGATCGGTGCCGTCGGTGAGCGCCAGGAGCGACAGCTCTTCTCCCTCGAGAAACGCCTCGATCACGACCGTGGCGCCCGCGCGGCCCAGCGTGCGCCGGCCGAGCAGCGCGTGCAGCGCTTCGCGAGCTTCGGGCCGCGTGGCGCAGACGATGGCGCCTTTGCCCGCCGCAAGACCCGAGGCCTTCACCACGAGCGGCTCGTCGTGTCGGTCCACGTACGCGAGCGCGGCGTCAAGCTCCGCGAAACTCTCACTCGCCGCCGTGGGCACGCCTGCCGCCGCCATCACCTCTTTCGCGAACGCCTTCGACGCCTCTATCTGCGCCGCCGCGGCACTTGGTCCCACCACCGCGCGCCCCTCGGCTCTGAGCCGGTCAGCGAGCCCGTCGGCGAGCGGCTGCTCGGGCCCTACGACCACGAGGTCGATGCCGAGCATGTCGGCCGCGTCGGCCAGACGATCGGTGTCGGTGGTAGGGATGGGGAGGTTGTTCGCCAGGTTGGTGGTGCCCGGGTTGCCGGGCGCGCAGTAGAGCGCGGCGTCGGGGTTTTCGCGGCGCAGCGCCCAGCAGAGGGCGTGTTCGCGCCCTCCGCCGCCTACGACCAGGATTCTCACCGCCGCTGCGCCGCCCGGAACGCCTCCGCCGCGCGCTCCGCGGCGCGCCGGGCCGCGTCGGCCACATGGCCTGCAATCTCGCGCGCTTCGGCCGCGTAGTAGTCGGTCGCGGCGCCGATGTCCGCGCCGAGTGGTCGCGCGGTCGATTCGGCCCCGCGGCGGATGTACTCGCCGCGGAGGATGCGGTCGTAGTCGCCGCTCGCCACCCACTGTTGCAGCTCGGCCGCACGCATGGTGTTCATCGGATGGGTGAGCGCCATCGTGTTGAGCACCTTGTAGATCACGTCGAAGCCCTCGCGTGAGGCGAGGTATTCGTTGGCCTGCGCCATGAACGCGTCCACGCCGAGCTGCCCCGCGTTGATCTGCCCGCGGGTGCCGCCCGCCATCTTCATGAAGAGGCGCTGCGCCGCGACCACGTCCTGGCCGCCCAGCAGCCCGGCGCGGTCGGCGGAAAGCTCAGACTTGCGGGCCCACTCGAGGATGGCGAGCCGGATCGGGAGGAGCGCGATCCCGGCCAGGATCGGCAACGCCGAGAGGCCCACGCCGAGCAGGATCTCGGCGATGGTGCGGTAGAGGGCGTGGCCGCTCACCACGTGTCCCATCTCGTGCGCCAGCAGCACGCGCAGCTCGTCGTCGTCGAGCATCTCGAGCGCCGCCGAGTGCACCACGATGAACGGGTCGTCCACCCCGTATGCGCCCGCGTTGAACACCGGCGTCTGCGAGACGTACAGCTCCGGCACCTTGGGCCAGTCGAACGTGGAGGCGACCTCGGTCTGCAGGGTCCAGAGCTTGGGGAGCTGCACGCCGCTCGCGCGCACCGCGTTGCCCTGAAACAGCAGCCGGATGCCACGCTCCCCGCCGAGCCAGCCGATCACCTTGCGCACCACCTCGTCGAAGCCGGGCAGGCTCCTGAGCGTCTGCAGCGTCGCGCGGTCGGCGGGATGCTCCCACGATACCGCGGAGATTTCGGGAAAGCGCACCCGGGGGCGCGCGGCGGGGAGCGGCGTCGTCATGCGTGCCTCGCGGGTTCGCGTCCGGGCGTTTGCTCGGCGGGACGGCTTCCGGTCTGCGCGGCGGAGCGCGCGGACGCGTCGAGTGCCTGTGCCAGGTCGGCGATCAGGTCGTCCGTGTCCTCGCATCCGCAGCTCAGGCGGATCAGGCTGTCGGTGAGGCCCATCGCCTCGCGGATCGGGAGCGGCACCGACGCATGCGTCATCGATGCCGGATGCCCGATCAGACTCTCCACGCCGCCCAGCGATTCGGCCAGCGCAAAGATCCGGGTGCTCTCGACCAGCCGCCGCGCCCGGCCCACGTCGCCCACGTCGAACGAGAGCATCCCGCCGAAGCCGGGATAGTTCACCTTCGGCACGTCGGGTCGCGTCTCGAGCCAGGCTGCGATGGCGCGCCCGTTCGCGTCGTGCTGCCGCATGCGGAGCGGGAGCGTCTTGATGCCCCGGAGCGCGAGCCAGCAGTCGAACGGCCCCGGCACCGCGCCCGACGCGTTCTGGATGAAGCCGAGCCGCTCGGCCAGGTCCTCGCGGCGGGTGACGAGCAGCCCGCCCACCATGTCGCTGTGGCCGTTCAGGTACTTGGTGGTGGAGTGAAGTACGACATCGGCGCCGTGCTCGAGCGGCCGCTGGAAATACGGCGTGGCGAAGGTGTTGTCCACCACGTAGAGGATGCCGTGGGCCTGGGTCAGGTCGCCGATGGCGGAGAGATCGGCGAGAAACATCATCGGATTGGTGGGCGTCTCGCAGAATACCATCCGGGTGCGCGGCGTGAGCGCCCGCTCGATGGCCCCGACGTCGCGGGTGTCGACGAACGTGAACTCCAGGCCGAGCTGCGCGAATACCCGCGTCATCAGGCGCATGCTGCCGCCGTAGATGCTTTCACCCGATACCACGTGGTCGCCCGCCTTGAGCAGCTTGAGCACCGCATCGAGCGCCGCGAGCCCGGAGGCGAACGCAAACCCGAACTCGCCGCCCTCCAGGCTCGCAACGTTCCGCTCGAGCGCCTCGCGCGTCGGGTTCTGGGTGCGCCCGTACTCGTAGCCCTTGTTGCGGCCGATCCCCTGCTGCACGTAGGTCGAGGTCTGGTAGATCGGCGGCATCGCCGCGCCGGCCAGCGGGTCGGGCGTCTGGCCGGCATGGATTGCCCGCGTGGCGAAACCTCGGGCATCGTCGGAGTGGTCGTCGGGGAGCGCGCGCGTCATCGCAGGGACCGGGAGAAGTAGTGGAAGCGTAATGGCTTGGAGGCCCGGCCGGCAAGCGCCCGTTGAACAATCGGCGGCGGCCGCATAGTTTCGCGGGGTGAATACCCCGACCTCAGAGTCCATCGCGGTTTCACGCACGCATTGCCTCGTGGTGGACGACGACGCCCAGGTTCGCGGCGCGCTCGTGCGCGTCGTCGAATCGCAGGGACTCGCCTGCCGCGCCGCGGGCTCCGGCCTCGAGGCGCTCGAGCTATTGCGCACCGGCGGTGAGATTCCGGTCTGCATCTCGGACATCTACATGCCCGAGATGGACGGCATGGCCCTCCTCCGCGCCTCCCTCGCGCTCTATCCCGACATGGCGTTCATCATGCTCACCGGCGTGGCCGAGGTGAGCACCGCCGTCGAATGCCTGCGCCTGGGCGCGGTGGATTACATCACCAAGCCGGTGCTCATCGACGAGGTGAAGGCCCGGGTGCAGAAGGCGCTGGAGAAGCGGGATCTCGTTCTCCAGAACCGGTTCTACCAGCAGCATCTCGAGGCCCGTGTCCGTGAGCTCGACCGCCGTAACAAGCAGTCGCTGGTGGACGGCGTGCAGACGCTGGTGCATGCGCTCGAAGCCAAGGACGCCTACACCCACGGCCATTCGGCTCGGGTGAGCAGCTACGCGGTGAAGACCGCCATCCGGCTCGGTTTTGCCGGCGACGCGCTGGAGCATATCCGGCTGGGCGGCGAGCTGCATGACGTCGGCAAGATCGGCACCCGCGAAGCGGTGCTGCACAAGCCCGGGCCGCTCACGGTCGAGGAGTTCGACCACGTGAAGGGGCACACGGTGCTCGGCGAGCGCATTCTGGCGCCCTTCCTCAAGGAATCGGCGGCGGTGCTGCGCATCGCCCGGTCCCATCACGAGCGGCTGGACGGCAAGGGCTTTCCCGATGGCCTGGCCGGCGATGCGATCGCGATCGAGGCCCGGATCGTGGCGGTGGTGGACGCCTTCGATGCGATGACCACCAACCGCGCCTATCGCCCTTCTCGCCGTCCCGCCGATGCGCTCGATGAGCTCCGGCGGTGCGCGGGCTCCCACTTCGATCCTGATGTCGTAGAAGCCTTCCTCGGCGCGTTCGGCGCCATCGGAAGTGACGCCGCGGTGCGCGATGCCGCGGCTTTCCCGCTGCTCGCCTGAGCGCGCCGCCCATGGCCGGCACCCTCATGATCAGCGTGTCGGGGATGCGCGGGCTGGTCGGCGTCGATCTCACGCCGGAGCTCGTGGCGCGCCACGCCGCCGCGCTCGGCGCGTGGGCCCGCTCGGCGGGCCGGCCGCTCGTTGTGCTCGGCCGCGACGCGCGCACCAGCGGGCCGATGTTCGCGCGCGCGGCCGCCGCCGGGCTCATGTCGGTCGGCGTGGACGTGGTGGATGTGGGGATGGTGCCGACACCCACCGTCCAGCTCGCGGTGGAGCATCACCACGCCGGCGCCGGTCTCATCCTCACGGCCAGCCACAATCCGATCGAGTGGAACGCGCTCAAGTTCGTCGGCCCCGATGGCATTTTCCTGGACGCCGAGGCGGGGGCGGCGGTGCGCGCGCTGGCGGAGGCCGGACCGCCGCGCGCCGGATGGGACGGCATCGGGCGCGTGCTGGAGGATCCGGACGCGGTCACGCGTCACATCGATCGTGTGCTCGCGCTCCCCGAGATTGACGTCACGGCGATTCGCGCCCGCCGCTTTCACGTGGCGCTCGACTGCGTGCGCGGTGCCGGTGCTGTCGCGATCCCGCCACTGCTGGAACGCCTCGGCGCACGCGTGAGTGCGATTCACCTGGAGCCCGACGGTCGATTTCCTCATCCGCCCGAGCCTGTGCCGGAAAATCTCGGCGAGCTGGAGCGGCTTGTTAGGGAGACAGGAGCGGACATCGGGCTGGCCGTCGATCCGGACGTGGATCGCTTGGCATTGGTGGATGAGAGTGGTAGGGCGGTGGGAGAGGACTATACACTGGCCATCGCTGTGCGCGGGGTGTTGGGGGCAGGCGGTAAGGGCGGGACGGCCGGTAAAGCCGCTAGCCGTGGGCGTGCGAACGTAGGGGCGGAGGTGCCCACCGTGGTCGTGAACCTCTCGACCAGTCTTGTGGTTGAGGACGCGGCGCGGGACATGGGGGCGCGGTTTGTACGGGCGCCCGTAGGCGAAGCCAACGTGGCGCGGGCGATTCGTGATGAAAGGGCGCGGATCGGGGGAGAAGGCAACGGCGGTGTGATCCTGCCCTCACTCCATATCGGGCGTGACGCACCGCTGGCGGTGGCCTTGATCTTGCAATATCTGGCCCAGGTTGGAGCATCGCTTTCGCAGGTAGTCGCGGCATCTCCGCGCTACACCATTCTCAAGGCCAAGGCCCCCGGGGGGCAGGATTTGCGGCCACGCTACGAGCGAATTCGACAGCATTTTCCGGATGCAGCGGTAGATGAGCGGGACGGATTGCGTCTCGCATGGCGCGACCGGTGGTTGCACGTTCGCCCGTCCGGAACCGAGCCGATCGTCCGGCTCATTGCGGAAGCCCCGACGGCGGCCGACGCCGAGGCGCTGGTCGCCGAGGGACGCGCACTCCTGAGCTGAGGATCCTGTGCCATGTGTGGCATCGTGGGCTATGTCGGGCCCCGGCCTGCGGCCGGACTGCTGATCGAGGGACTCAGGCGGCTCGAGTATCGCGGCTACGACTCGTCGGGCATCGCGGTGGTGAACGGCCACGGCCTCAAGGTCTTCAAGGCCGCGGGCAAGCTCTCGGCGCTCGAGGCGCAGCTCGACGGCAACCTGCCCGCCGGCACGATCGGCATCGGGCACACCCGCTGGGCGACGCATGGCGCGCCCACCACGCCGAATGCGCATCCGCACACCGACCAGTCGGGCCGGATCGCCGTCATCCACAACGGCATCATCGAGAACGCCGGCTCCATCCGGAAGGCCCTCGAGCAGCGCGGGCATGACTTCAAGTCCGAGACCGACACCGAGGTCCTGGCGCACCTCGTGGGCGAGCTGTACCAGGGCAACCTGGAAGACGCGGTCGCCAACGCGCTGCGCGACGTCGAGGGCGCCTACGGGCTCGCGTTCATCTCGGCCGACGAGCCGGGCGTCCTCGTGGCTGCGCGCAGGGGCTCGCCGCTCCTCGTGGGCGTGGGTGAGGACGAGTGGTTCATCGCCTCCGACGCCTCGCCGCTCCTGAGCTACACCCGCTCGGTCATCTATCTCGACGACGGCGAAATCGCCGTGCTCTCGCGGGACGGCTACCGCATCCGCACTCTGGAGACCGCCCGGATCAGCAAGCCGGTGGCCCAGATCGAGTGGGACCTGGCCACGATCGAGCGCGGCGGCTATCCGCACTTCATGCTGAAGGAGATCTGCGAGCAGCCGGAGAGTCTCTGCAACACGCTGCGCGGCCACCTGCTGGAAGACGAGGGCACGGCGCGCGTGAGCGGCCTCAACCTCACCGATGAAGAGCTCAAGCAAATCCATCGGGTGGTGATTACCGCGTGCGGCACCTCGTGGCATTCAGGCATCATCGGCGAGTACATGCTCGAGGAGATGGCCCGGATCCCGGTCGAGGTCGAATACGCCTCCGAGTTCCGCTATCGTAACCCGGTGGTGGACGACCGCACGCTCGTGATCGGGATCTCGCAGAGCGGCGAAACCGCCGACACCCTCGCCGCCATCCGCGAAGCCAAGCAGCGCGGCGCACGGGCTGTGGGCGTCGTCAACGTGGTCGGATCCTCAATCGCGCGCGAGGTGGAGGGTGGTATCTACCTGCACGCCGGACCCGAAGTGGGTGTCGCGAGCACCAAGGCCTTCACCAGCCAAGTCGCGGCGCTCGCCCTCATCTCGCTCCGCATGGCACGACTCCGGAGCTTGAGCATCCTGCAGGGGCGGCAGTTCATTCAGGCCCTGAGCCGACTCCCCGGGCAGATGGCCACGATCTTGCAACGGTCGGAGGAAGTCGAGCGGCTCGCCGACCGGTTCCTGAGCAAGACCCACAATGCGCTCTACCTCGGACGCGGCGTCAACTTCCCGGTGGCGCTCGAGGGCGCGCTCAAGCTCAAGGAAATCTCGTACATCCACGCCGAGGGGTATCCGGCGGCGGAGATGAAGCACGGACCGATCGCGCTCATCGATGAGAACATGCCGGTGATCTTCATCGCCCCGAAGGACGCGGTCCACTCGAAGATCGTGTCGAACATCGAGGAGGTGAAGGCGCGGGGCGGCAAGGTGATCGCGCTGGTGAACGAGGGCGACGGCGAGATCGGGCGGCTGGCTGATGCAACCTTTGCCATTCCGGAAACGCTCGATCTGCTGACGCCGATCCTCACCAGCATCCCGCTGCAGTTGCTCTCGTACTACGCGGCGGTGCGGCGCGGGTGCAACGTGGACCAGCCGAGAAACCTGGCCAAGTCGGTCACGGTCGAGTAGCACCACACAGAGAAGCCGCCCACCCGGGCGGCGCATGTGAAGCCGAGGTCGGATTACCGCGGAGCCGGCGACCTGATAACGCCGCGCGCGGAGCCCGTCCCCGGCTTCTGTGCGTTCACGCACCTCCGCGCCGGCTGCCCCGGGGCAGCGTGAACGTATCGCCGACCGCGGTGGCGACGATGCGCCGGCGCTCCGTGCCTGCGGCCGCCATGAGTCGCGCGATCGGTTCGTCGATCGGCTCCCGGCTCAGGCGAAACGTGGCGTGGTGGATCGGCAGCACGTGGGCCGCGTCCATGTCGCACGCCATCCGCCATGCTTCCTCCGGCGTGGCGTGGCTCGCGATCCAGGGGTCGTAGGCGCCGATCGGCAGGATGGCGAGATCCACGGCCATCCGGCTGCCGATGGACTTGAACGCGGGCGTGTACGCGGTGTCGCCCGCGAACACGATCGTGCGGCCGCCTTTGCGGAGCACGTAGCCGCCGTAGCCGCGGTGTCGGTCGGTGACCATCCGCGCCCCCCAGTGTCGTACTTCGATCGACTCGATTTCGATGCCGCCCACCACGGCCCGCTCGCCCCAGCTGAGCTCGCGCACCTGCTGAAAGCGCCGCACCAGATCAGCGTTGCCCGGCTGCACCACGACCGGCGTGTCGCGCGGGAGGAGGCGCAGCGTGCCCAGGTCGGTGTGGTCCATGTGCGCGTGGGAAAGGAGCACGAGATCCAGCGGAGGCAGCTCGCCGTGCCGGAGCGCCGGTGCGACGAGCCGACGGGGACCGAACTTGGCCATTCCGCGGCCCAGGCCCACGCGTGCCTCGAGCGCGGGGTCGGTGAGAAACCAACTCCCGAACAGGTTACCGAGCACGGTGGCGTGGCCGAGCCAGGCCACCGTCGCGCGATCGTCCGGCCAGCGCGAGGGATCGGGCCGGCTTGGCGCGGGCGCGATGGGCGGGAGCGCGTCGCGGCGGCGCTCGATCGCGGCGTCGCGCACGTAGCAGCGGGCGTAGCTCAGGCGGGTGCGGAACGGTTGAAACGGCATCGCGTCCTCGGTTGTGCCGGTTATGTTACGCCGGCCGTGGCTCCAATTATATCCGGGGACTCCTCATGCGAGTGGTGCTGCAGCGGGTCGCGAGCGCGTCGGTCACGATCGGCGGACGGGTGGCGGGTGCCATCGGCCGCGGGTTCTGTCTGCTCGTGGGCTTCACCCACAGCGACACCGCCGCGGAGGCCGACTGGATGGCCGAAAAGGTGGCGGGCCTCCGCATCTTTTCCGACGCGGAGGGCAAGATGAACCTCGGCCTGGCCGAGGTGGAGGGCGCGCTCCTCGTGGTGTCGCAGTTCACGCTCTACGGCGACGCGAGCAAGGGCCGGCGTCCGTCGTTCGTGGACGCGGCGCGGCCGGACACCGCGGTGCCGCTGTACGATCGCTTCATCGCGGCGCTCCGCGCGCGCGGGCTCCCGGTCGCCACCGGCGAGTTCGGCGCCGATATGCAGGTGGCGCTGGTGAACGACGGGCCCGTAACCCTCGTGCTAGAGCGGACCGCGGGATGAGCGGTCTCGAGGAGCCGCCGCCCACGCTCGTGCTCGCCTCCGCCTCGCCGCGCCGGAAGCTGCTGCTCGAGATGCTGCACATCCCGTTCGAGGTGCGCCCCTCGCACATCCCGGAGGAGCGCCGGCCGGGGGAGCCGCCCAGAGCGTACGCCGAGCGCCTCGCGCGCACCAAGGCGGAGGCGGTGCGGGGAGCGCTGGTCCTCGGTGCCGATACGACCGTCGTGCTCGACGAAGACGTGCTCGAGAAGCCGGTCGACGCCGGCGACGCGCTCCGCATGCTCCTCCGCCTGCAGGGGCGCACCCATTACGTGGTCACCGCCGTCGCGCTCAAGACGCCGCGCGGACTGCTGCAGGCCACCGACGCCACCGCGGTCACCTTCCGCGCGGCCGACGCCGAGTACCTCCGGGCGTACGTCGCCACCGGCGAGCCGATGGACAAGGCCGGCGCCTACGGCATCCAGGGTTATGGCGCGGCGCTGGTCGAGCGGATCGACGGGGACTTCTTCGGTGTGATGGGGCTGCCGCTGCGGCTGGTGCTGCGCCTGCTCGAGGAGGCGGGGTGGCCCTATCGCTTCGACTCCCGCCGGACGCGATAGACCTCGACGACCTTCCGCTTTCCCTTCAGCGCCATCGACGGCAGGTGCTCGGCGTCGCTCGGCTGGCCCACGGCGTGGTAAAGCGCCTCGCTCACGAGGATCTCGCCGGGGGCCGCGAGCGTCGAGAGCCGCTGCGCCACGTTCACCGCGTCCCCGATGACCGTGTACTCGAGCCGCCGGTGGCTCCCGATGTTCCCGACGAACACCTCGCCGTGGTTGATGCCGATCCCGACCCCGATCCGCGGCCGGCGGGCCTGCACCCAGCGCGAGTTGAGGCTGTCGACCGCCTTCTGCAATGCGACGGCCGCCTCCAACGCGCGCTTGGGGTCGTCCTCGCGGGCGATCGGCGCGCCCCAGAGCGCCATGATCGCGTCGCCGATGAACTTGTCGAGCGTGCCGCCGTGCTCGAACACCACATCCACCATCTCGGTGAAGTAGTCGGTGAGGAGTGCCGCGATTGCGTCGGGCCCCATCTGCTCGGCGATCGTCGTGAAGTTCCGGATGTCGCTGAAGAGCACCGTGATCGGCCGCTTCTCGCCGCCCAGCCGGATGGCGGCCTGCTGCTGCGCGATGTCGGCCGCCACGTTCGGCGCGAAGTAGCGCTCGAAATTGGAGCGCACCACCGCCTCGCGCCGGATCTGCTCGGCGTAGTTGCTGTTCTTGATCGCGATCGCCGCGAGCCCCGCGAACGCCACCAGGAATTGCAGGTCCTCATCGCCAAAGGCGTGCGAGCCGGTGAGGTTGTCGACGTAGAGGATGCCGACGAGCTGGTCGCCCGCGGCCATGAGGGGCGAGCACATGGCACTTCGCACGCTCTGCAGCAGGATGGAGCGGCCCTTGAAGCGCGCGTCCGTCGCCGCGTTATGGGTGAGCAGGGCGACGCGCTCGTCGGTCACCTTCCGCAGGATGGAGCGGGGGACGTGCTCGAACTCGGTCTCGCCCACCCGGCTCCGCGAAATGCGAGGGACCAGCTCGCCATCGCCGGTGCAGAGCAGGATCGACACCCGGTCACCGTTCATGACCTCGAACGTCACGCTCACGATCATGTTGAGCAGACGGTCGAGCTCCAGCTCGCCCGAAAGCTTCTGGAACACCTGGAGCAGCAGCGAGAGCTTGCGGGCGGCCGCGTCGCCGGCCGGCGCGCCGCCGCTCACCGCGAGCTTCCGCACGATCGTGCCGCTCGGCGCGTCGATGCCGGCGAGGGTGATGGGTCGCGCCTCCCCCTTGGCGTCGCGGGGCGGGATCGGCGGCAGGTCTCCCGGCCCGCGCGTCACCTCGAGCTGGAAGAGCACCTTGCCGAAGGTGACCGAGTCGCGCTCACCGAGGCGGCCCGTGGTGATCCTGCTGCCGTTGATGCAGGTGCCGTTGGAGGAGCCGAGATCCTTGACCGCGACGCCGTCCGGGCCGGCGGTAACCTCGGCGTGGCGGCGGGAAATGGTGGGGTCGGGGATCGCGATGTCGCTCGAGAGCCCGCGGCCGATCACGAGCGTCCGGCCGACCGGAAGGTCGAAGCTCGGGCCGGGCGACGCGGGAACCAGGCGGTACGTGGGCATGCAGGGAGAATACTCGGGCGCCGGCTCAGCGCGCCCCGTGCTCGTGAACGCCGCGCTGGTGGGCGCCGGCCAGCGCCAGCGCCAGGATTACCGCGCGCGCCTTGGCTTCGGTCTCGCGCCATTCGGCCAACGGATCGGAGTCGGCCACGATGCCGGCACCGGCCTGCACCCACGCGCGGCCGCCGCGAATGACGCAGGTGCGAAGCGCGATCGCGGTGTCCATCACCTGCGCGCCCCAGCCCACGTAGCCCACCGCGCCGGCGTACGGGCCGCGGCGTACCGGCTCCAGCTCGTCGATGATCTCCATCGCCCGCACCTTGGGCGCGCCCGATACGGTGCCGGCCGGAAAGCAGGCGGCGAGCGCCGCGGCCGCATCGAGCCCGGCGCGGAGCCGGCCGCGCACCTCGCTCACCAGGTGCATGACGTGCGAGTAGCGCTCGATCGTCATGAACGCCGTGAGCCGCACCGTGCCGAATTCGGCCACGCGCCCCACATCGTTCCGCCCGAGGTCCACCAGCATCAGATGCTCGGCGCGCTCTTTGGGGTCGGCTTCCAGCTCGGCGGCGAGCGCCGCGTCGTGCTCCGGCGTCTCGCCCCGCGGGCGGGTGCCGGCGATGGGGCGCACCGTGACCTCGCCCTCTTCCACCCGCACCAGGATCTCGGGCGAGCTGCCCACGATGCATGTGTCGTCGCAGTGGAGATAGTAGAGGTACGGCGCCGGGTTGAGCGCGCGCAGATAGCGATAGGTGAGAAACGGATCGGGGGCCTCGAGGTCCAGCCGGCGCGAGAGCACCGTCTGGAAGGTGTCGCCCGCGGCGATGTACTCCTTGATGCGCCGGACGTGCTCCTGAAAGCGCGCGTCCGAGTAGGGCGAGGTGGCGGCGGGCAGCGCGACGTTCGTATCCATCGGCAGCGGTCCGACCCCGGCGGGCGCGGCGAGCCGGGCGAGCCACTCGTCAATCCGCGCGTCGGCGGCGTCGAAGCGGCGGCGCAGCTCGTCGGTGTCGGTATCGGCCGTGACCTCGACGTTCGCGATCACCGTGGCACGGTTGTAAAGATTGTCGAGCACGAGGAGCGTGTCGGCCACCATGAGAATTGCGTCGGGCAGGTCGCGGTCGTCGGGTGGCGGCGAGGGCAGCGACTCGATCGTGCGCACGATGTCGTAGCCCAGGTAACCCACGGCCCCGCCGGTAAACCGCGGCAGGCCGGGCACCTCGACCGGCGCGTAGCGGCGCATGGTGCAGCCCAGGTGCTCGAGCGGGGCCACATCGGCCGCATCGAGTTGCCAGCCGCCTTTCGCCGTCCAGCGGGAGCACTCGCGGCCGCGGTAGCGGAACACTTCGCGCGGGTCTGTCGCGAGGAAGGTGTAGCGGGCCCACCGCTCGCCGCCCTCCAGTGACTCGAGCAGGAACCCGTACGGCCCGCGGTGCAGCTTGGCGAACGCGGTGACCGGCGTGTCGCCGTCCAGGACGACCTGCCGAGTGACCGGCACCATCCCGCCGCCTGCGCGGGCGCGGGCCACGAAGGCGGCAAAGCGATCGCTCATCGCGGCGCTCCGATCGCGTAGCTCCCCGGCTCGGTGATCGTGGCCGAGAGGTTATCGGCCGCGGGGCGGGTTGAAGCGAGAAAGGCAATGCTGCTGTCGGGCAGGAGGCGGCCGATGGCAAGCGTGCGCTCGAACGCAACGGCGCTGCCGTAACGTGCGAGTGCACCGGGCGGGGCCTCAAAATTGACCGCGTACTTGAACGTGACGCGGGCCGAGTCGAACGGCTGGGCCGTGGCGACGTCGAGCACGTACGAATCCGGGCGGGGGTGGAGCGTCACCCGTACCGAGTCGCCCGGCCCCGGGCCGAACGCGTTCGCCGGAAAGAACACCTCGGCATAGGTGAGATCGCCGGGCGGGGCGTGACGCAGCACCACGTAGCGCAGCGTGTCCCTCGGGACCTCGAGCGTGGTGTCCGGCACGGGCGTGGCGGAATCGGAGACGCCGAGGAGATAGACCTGGCCCAGCGGGAAGACGCGTCCGGCGAGGCTCGCCGTAGGCTCGGGCGTGGCCGCGGCGGGCGGGCGGCCGCCGCACGCGGCGACGACGCACGCGGCCACGATGCACGCGGCAAGCACGAGCGCCGCGCGCGGGTTGCCGCGCGCGTGCGGTGCCGGGATATTCCGCGCATTCGTCGCCCAGGTGAGTCGTGAGAGGTCGGGGTTGATCCGCCGCATCCGGCAGGTCCTCGCAATTCATGTCGGACTGGCGCTCGCCGCGATCGCGTGCTCGGCCGGCGCCGCCGCCGCGCAGCAGACGCCCCCGCCGCGGTGGAACGGCCCCGATGCGCTGGCCCTCGTGGGCCGGGCTGTGGCGCGGCGCGAGGCCGCCCAGGCGGATTCCGGTCTCCGAAGCTATCACGCCCGCGCCCACGGGTTCGTTTTCTTTCTGGCGCAGATCGGAAACGAAGGGCTATCGGGGCCGCCGCGCCTGGTGAAGGCCGACGAGTTGAAGAACGAAGTGTATTGGCAGGCCCCGGACCGGAGCAAGCAGGTCATCACCGCCTGGCGCGACGGCCGCTATCTCCCCACCGACGTCAACTACCACCGCGATCACCTCGGCATCGTCACCGGCAACTTCGGCGACCTGATCCGGATCGGCGAGGGCGACGAGGTGCGCGACGCGGTGCATCCGCTCTCCTGGGCGGGGCTCGCGGCGTACGACTTCGCGCTCGGCGACTCGGTCGCGATCCGCGGCCCCCGCGGCGTGGTGCGGGTGCGCGAAGTGCGGGTGCGGCCCCGCTCCTACGCGCGGCCGCTCGTGGTCGGCACGCTGTACCTCGATGCCGAAAGCGCCGAGCTGGTGCGGTTCCGGTTCAGCTTTACGCCCGCCGCGTACCTCGACAAGCAACTCGAAAGTATCGACGTCGTGCTGGAGAACTCGCTCCAGGAGGGCCGGTTCTGGCTGCCGTACCGTCAGGAGATCGAGATCCGCCGCCGCGCCGCATGGCTCGACTTCCCGCTGCGGTGGACCATCCGCGGGCGGTGGGAGATCGACGACTACGACCTCGACGTCGCCATCCCGCCCGCGGTGCTCGCGGGTCCCGCCATCGGCGGCCTGCAGCAGGCGGAGCGCGCGGTGCCGGGCGACTCCACATGGGACCGGCCGCTGTCCGACGCCATCGCCGATGTCGCCGCACCGCTCAACCGGGAGGAGATGGAATCGCTCCGGCTCGAGGTGGAGCGGATCGCCGGCGCCCACGCGCTTGCCGGACTGCCCGCGTCGCAACTTTCGGCCGGCTCGCTGAGCGATCTCGTTCACGTGAACCGGGTTCAGGGACTCACGCTCGGCGCGGGCGCCACGTTGGCACTTGCGCAACGGCGACTCCGGGTGCGGCCGTCGCTCGCGTTCGGCACCTCCGACGAGCGTGTGACCGGCGGGCTCTCACTCGAGGCGGGGCTCGGCGCCACCACGCTTCACGTGTACGGCCGGCGCCGAATCCGCGACTTCAGCGACGTGCCCGTCATCTCGCGCGCGGTGAACTCGTTCACCTCGCAGGAGGGGGGCGACGACCACGGCGACTACGTGCTGCTCGACGACGCCGGCATCGGCGTCGATCACCCCACGTCGGTGCGCACGCGCGTCGGGCTCGAGCTCGCCATCGAGCGGAGCCGATCCGTCGATGTGGCGGCCTCGCCCGCGAACGGCACCTATCGGCCGAACCCGCCGCTCGGCGCCGGCAGCTATCGCATCGCGCGGCTCCGGCTGGAGCGGCTGGGCGGCGGTGTCGCCCTTCAACACGACCTGGGCGGCAGCCTTCTCATCGAGGGCGGCGACGGGCCCACCGACTACGTGCGCGCCGCCGCCGACGTCCGTTGGCGCACCGCGCTCGGCGGCACCAGCCTCCTCGCCTGGGCACGCGGCGGCATCGGGAGCGACGGGTTGCCTGCCTACCGGAGCTTCGTGCTCGGCGGACGCTCGACGCTCCCGGGCGAGCCATTTCGCGCCTATGGCGGCCGGCGCTACGCGCTCGCGCACCTCGAGTGGCGCTTCGACGTCCCGGCGCCCGCCATTCCGCTTGGCTCGTTCGCCTCGACCGGCCACAGGGTGATACTGGCGCCGTTCGTCGCCGCCGGCTGGGCGGATCGCTCGTACGCCGGCCTCCCGTGGGCGCCCACGGGCGGCATCCGGCCGGTGGCGGGGCTCGCGGCCGAGCTGTTTCTCGGGCTCATTCGCGTCGAGGCAGGTGTAGGCCTCCGCGACGGCGGCTTCGGCCTCAGTGTCGACGTGAATCCCGACTGGTGGGGCGTGCTCTAGGAAAACTGATTGTTGCGCACGGCTGCGCGGTCGCTCAACGTGGTGAGCCACGACGGTGACCAGCGCGATGTGCTCTCGTACCCCCGCTTTGTGTCCACGCCGATGCCGCCCGGCCGGGGAAGGATCTCCTCCACCAGCGTGAGCGCGGCGGCGGCCGCCGCCGGAAAGAGCGCGCTCAGCTTCACGGCGGCTGCGGTCGTCGCCGGCATCACGAGCTCCGCATCACCTCGGCGACACGCCTCGAGGATCCGCCGCGCCGCGCACTCCGCATCCATCGAGAGCACCGGCAGCGCGTCGCCGATGCTGAACCAGGCGTACTCGGCGCGGTGCCGCGCCTTGAACGCGGCGTTTCGCGGGCTCCCCGTGCGCATGAGCCCCGGACAGACGGTGGTGACAGCAATGCCGTCCGCCGCGAGCACTGCGCGAAACCCGCTCGAGAGCCCCACGAGCGCGAACTTGCTCGCGCAGTACGGCAGCAGGTGCGCCACGGAGATTTTCCCGCCCACCGACGCGACGTTGACGATCCGCCCCGCGCCCCGCTCGCGCATGTCGGAAACGACCTCGGTCATGGCGTAGAGCGGCCCATGGAAGTGCACGCCCATCGCCCGCTCGTAGTCATCGACGGTCATCTCCTCGGCCGGCCCCACCTCGATCATGCCGGCGTTGTTGATCAGCACGTCGACCGGCCCGAGATGCTCGTTCACCTGGCGCACGAGCGTGATGACCTCGTCCCGCCGGGATACGTCGCAGCGGAGCGCGGCGACCTTGCCC